>NZ_BAEV01000034.1 GCF_000246895.1 Clostridium arbusti SL206
TAATGCTTTAAAACGTTTACGTCATTAGCTTTCTATAATTGAATCTTAATTCTCTTAGAATACCCATACCACAAATCCATACAACAATTAAAGTTATATTAAAAAAATCTATTATATGAATTCATTTAACATAGTAAATTTAGCTTTTGATATTATTCTCAATGATACATTGGAGGTGTAAATAATGGCTGTTATTGAATCAATTGAGCAGGCAGTTGAACACATTAAAAGTGGGAAATCAATAATGATAGGAGGATTCTTAGGAGTTGGATCTCCCATAAGATTAATTGATGAAATTGCTGAAAGTAATGTAAAAGATCTCACTATTATAAGTACAGTAGCTTCTAGTCCATATGGAATTTTTGACATAGCTAAACTTACTAAAGACTATAAAATAAAAAAATTTATAGGGGCACACATAGGTACAGATACGAATCTTATAAAACAATATAATGAAGGTAAAGTAGAAGTGGAATTTAACCCTATGGGAACTCTAATTGAAAGAATAAGAGCAGCAGGCTCAGGTTTAGGTGGAGTATTAACTTCTACTGGTATAGGCACTGAAATGGAAGATGGCAGAGAAAAGGTTATGGTAAATAGTAAACAGTTCTTATTGTATCCTCCATTAAAGGCAGATATAGCAATTATAAAGGCATACAGAGCAGACAAACTCGGCAATCTTCAATATAGAGGAGTTGCTTTAAATTCAAATCCTGTAATGGCGACAGCAGCTGATTTAGTTATTGCTGAAGTTGATGAAATAGTTGAAGTAGGTGAAATTGCTTATAACGATGTAGGTACTCCTGGAATTTTTGTAGATATTATTGTTCAAGGCTATAAATCAACTGATAGAAAAGATATTTATGAAGATTTATGGGTAAAGGCTAAGAAACTTTAAAAGGGAGGCTTATGGATATGGATGTAAGAGAAATTATTGCTAGAAGAGTTGCCAAGGAGTTTAGGAATGATATGGTTATAAATTTAGGATTTGGAATTCCTACACTTTCTGCTAATTTCATACCACAAGGCATAAATGTAATTTTACAAACTGAAAATGGTGCATTACTATTTGGTCCTAAACCTAAAAGAGGACATTCAGATCCAGATGTGGCAAATGCAGGTGGGGAGCCTATTACTATGCTGCCAGGATCATCTGTATTTGATTTGGTAGCATCTTTTGGAATAATTAGAGGGGGTCATGTAGACGCAACTGTTCTAGGAGCACTAGAAGTTGATGAAAATGGCAATATAGCCAACTGGAAAATACCTGGCAAATTTGTACCTGGTATGGGTGGCGGAATGGATTTATTAGTAGGAGCTAAAAATGTAATTGTGGCCATGACACATACAGATAAAAAGGGAAATCCAAAGATATTGAAAAATTGTACTTTACCATTATCTGCATCTGGTGTTGTAAAATTAATTATAACGGAAAAAGCAGTTATGAAAGTGACATCTAAAGGACTTTTACTGGAAGAGATATATCCAAATGTTACTTTAGATGAAGTTGTAAAATCCACAGGGGCAGAGTTGATTATTCCAGAAAGATTACAATAAAGTTTATAATAAGCAGTATTAATATAAGAGGCCTGTAACCCTTATGAAATAATGGATTACAGGCCTAATTTGGATTATTTTATAAATTTTACGAAAGTAAAGAACATCTTTTCTTTGCAATATTATAGGATTATCATAATGAATCTTACAATGTAGCTATAGATATATATAAATTCTATTAAAATATGAATTAATCTAGTTTATCTTAAACATTTCTATAAAATTTTTAGCTACATCAGATAAATATCTGTTTTTAACCCATACAACCGCAGGTCTGGTTTTTAAAGATAATTCATCTATTTCAATGTATTTTAAGTCTAATTCTGGGATCAGGGTAGCAGCGGATTTAGGTAATATACCTATGCCGATTTCTGTGTTAGCCCATAGAAGAACTGATCTCGCATCTTCATTTTCACAAAGTATTGTTGGTTCAAAACCTGCTTGATGGCAGGTCGAAATTAGCATATCTTTAAATTTATGATCTATTATTAAAGGTTTGTTTATTAAATCATTTAAACTTATAGAATTCTTTTCGGTATTGATAAAATATGTATCAGGTTTAAAGGCCACTATCATAGGTTCACTGGAAAGCAACAGTGATTCAAAATTCTCAGAATTAAAAGGTGTCAAAATAACGCCCACTTCTATTGTGCCTATAGAAAGTGATTTTAATATTTCATCAGTATTACTTTCTCTTATCTTAAAGTTTATATGAGGATACCTATTATGAAATTCATTTAATCTTTTTAATAAAATGGTAGTACTTGAAGATGGAACTGTACCCAGAGATAGTATTCCTTTAAATCCCTGTTTTAAGTTTTTGAGTTCTTTTTCAGTGTTTTGAGTTAATTCTAAAATTTGTTTAGAACGATGCTGAAGTATTCTACCTGCATCTGTTATTTGAATTTTTCTTGTATTTCTTTCTATAAGCTTTATGTCAAGTTCATCTTCAAGTAATTTCAACTGCTGGCTCAAGGGTGGTTGAGCGATATGTAATCTTTCTGCAGCCCTAGTTATACTGCCCTCTTCCACTATAGCAAGAAAATATTTAAGCTGTCTGATATCCATGAATAATCACCTCTGATATTCTATTTATATTAATTTCATATAAATCCGATATGTTATTTATATTTGTTATATAAGTTTCTATTTGATATAATCATACACAAAGTTAAAGATTTATAAAAGTAATAATCTATAATTTTAAAAAAAAATTATGATTAGTATGTATTAATTATAAATATATATAGCATAGATTTAAGTTATTTTATATAAAGTATTGACACATATTAAAGATATAGTGTAATATTTTAGCTGATTAAAGTATACATATTGAATTACTAAGAATTATTTTTTTACCCGATAAACAAGTTTTCCAATAGGTTAAATATATTTTAATAATAAAGTTATTGTCACATGAATTTAAAAGTATGTTATTATCAAAATCTGAAAGGAGTATATATATATGAATTATAAAGTTATTTTACATAAAACATTCAGGATAATTAAAAACATAATTATAGCATTGATTGTTCCAATAATACTGTTAATGTTGTGGCAAATACTAAGTGATAAAGGCTTTATCAGGTCATCTGTATTACCATCACCTCATGTTGTTTATCAAGCTTTAATTGATATGATAAAAAGCGGAGATCTGTTTAAAAATTTATGGATAAGTATATTAAGGGTTTTAAAAGGATACGCCATAGGAGCTATTCTTGGAATAGTTTTTGGAGTTTTAATTGGATTATTCAAGGGTATTGAAAAAGCTTTGGATTTAATTATAGGATTTTTAAGACCAATACCTATTGTAGCCTGGGTACCTGTGCTTATACTTTGGATGGGTATAGACGAGGCATCAAAGATAACAATAATAATTATTGGAAGCTTTTGGCCAATACTTATAAATACCATTTATGGAATAAAGGGAGCAGATAAAAAATTCTTAGAAGTTTCAAAAATATTAGAAAAAAGTAAGCTGGATACTTTGATAAAGATCGTCTTTCCATCTGCACTGCCATCTATTTTTACAGGACTTAGAATTGGAATAGGGAGTGCATGGATGAGCGTTATTACTGCAGAAATTATTGCTGCAACTTCCGGTATAGGATATCAAATTTCCTATGCAAGAGAGTTATCTCAGCCTGATGTTATGCTGGTAGGGGTATTTTCAATAGGTATAATTGGTTTTCTAATTGATTATTTGATAAAAAAATTACAGATTCTAATCGTTAGATGGGATACAAATAATGAAAATTAAGGAGGGAATATCATGAATGATGAAATCAATAAAGCTATCGAAATAGAGAATTTAAACAAGACTTTTAAAATGGATAGTGGAGAACTTACTGTATTGAAGGATATAAATCTATGTGTTGAAGATGGAGAATTTTTAAGTATTGTTGGTTCCAGTGGATGTGGTAAAAGTACTTTACTTAGAATGATAGTAGGTCTTGATAGAGATTATTCAGGAAGTATATTATCCTATGGAAAGCCAATTGAAGGATCAGGTGTTGACAGAGGTATGATTTTTCAGGAATCCAGGCTTTTCCCATGGCTTACAGTTGAAAAAAATATAGCTTTTGGTATAAGTAAAAAAGTATCAAGCTCAAGAAAAAAGGAATTAGTTAATGAACAACTTGAATTAGTAGGATTAAGTAGTTTCGCAAAAGCTTACCCTGGTCAGCTGTCAGGAGGAATGAAACAGAGAATAAGTATTGCTAGGGCACTTATTAATAAACCAAAGATTTTATTGCTTGATGAACCATTTGGAGCTTTAGATGCTATGACTAGAATTAATATGCAGCAGGAAATTTTAAAAATATGGGAAAAAGAAAAAACTACTATGATTCTTGTAACTCATGATATAGATGAGGCTGTATACCTTGGTAATAGAGTTGTGGTGTTGTCAAGCAGACCAGGACGTATTAAAAAAATAGTTCCTGTAGAATTATCAAGACCGCGTGATAGGAGTAATTATGATTTTACATATATAAAAAGTCAGATATACAATGAATTTTTTACAAAGGTAGAAAATCCATTTTCATATAATATATAAAAGAAATTTTTTTAGAGGTTAGTAGCCAAAAGTCAAAATTTTTTATTTTAGAGATTATACAATTAAAATAAATATTAATAAATATTATAAATTATAGTGAGAGGAAGTAATTTTAAATGAGTTATTTTAGTTATTTACAATGTTCAAAATGTGGAAAAGAGTATTCAAAGGATGAACCTCATAATTTATGTGAATGTGGTGGACCATTACTTGTAAGATATGATTTACATAGTATAAAAGAAAATGTGGATAAAAATGTATTTAAAACTAGAGAGAAAGGACTGTTTAGATTTAAGGAACTTTTACCAATTGAAGATGAAAAAAATATAGTTTCACTTGGAGAAGGAGATACGCCTATACTTAAAGCTGATAGGTTAGGGGATAAAATAGGAGCAGAGAATCTTTATATTAAGGATGAAGGATTAAATCCTACAGGAACTTTTAAATCAAGAGGAGCAGCAGTGGGTGTGTCAAAGGCTAAGGAACTTGGAATAAAGACAATAGCAATGCCTACAGCTGGAAATGCAGGAGGCGCTTGGTCTGCTTATTCTGCTAAAGCTGGAATTGAACTTGTGGTGGCTATGCCAGAAGATGCACCGGATTTAGCTAAAAAAGAAGCCTTTATATACGGATCAAGAACTTATCTTGTTAAAGGGTTAATATCTGATGCAGGAAAGATAATAGCTAAGGGTGTAAAAAAGTATGGATGGTTTGATGCCGCTACACTTAAGGAGCCGTATAGAATTGAAGGAAAAAAGACCATGGGATTTGAGATTGCTGAGTATTTTAATTGGGAATTTCCAGATGCTATTCTTTATCCTACTGGTGGAGGTGTAGGTATAATTGGAATATGGAAAGCTTTTAAGGAGTTAAAAGAACTTGGTTGGATTAAAGATAAGATTCCAAAACTTATAGCAGTTCAGGCAGAAGGCTGTAATCCAATAGTAAAGGCTTTTAATGAAAATTCAGAAGCTTCTGAATTTTGTACTGGTGCAAATACTATAGCTGGAGGAATACGTGTACCTAAAGCTTTAGGAGATTTTATAGTTCTTGATGCTGTGAGACAAAGTGAAGGTACAGCAATTGAGGTAAAAGACTTTGAAATTATAGAATCACTTAATCTTTTGGCTAAGACGGAAGGAATGTTTGTATGTCCAGAAGGGGCAACCTTAGTTGCAGCAGCCGATAAGCTCATAAAAAATGGTTTCTTAAAGTCAACAGATAAGATTGTACTTTTGAATACTGGAAGTGGATTAAAGTATGCAAATTTAGTGGAAGAAAAGCTGCCAGTACTTGAAATTGATGCAGATATCTAAAGTGACTATAGCTCAGTGATAGCTAGTAAAAAATAATAATTTATCAAGTATTTAAATTGTAGTTATCTTAAAAAGAAAAGGAGCGAATTGTAATGAAAAAAATAACTGTTTTAATTTCCATATTATTAGTAAGTATATTGGTGTTTACAGCTTGTGGTCAAACTAATAGTTCTACAAATTCGGCAGAAGGAAACAAAACCGCTGAAACAAAGCCAAAAGAAATAAATATAGGTTATCAGCCTGGAATAAATCATACACTTTTAATTGTTGCAAAAAACCAAGGATGGTTTGATGAAGAATTTAAAAAGGATAATATAAAAATTAATTTTCAGAGTTTTGTATCAGGACCACCGATGATGGAGGCCTTTGCCGGTGGAAGACTTGATTTTGGTCAAGTTGGTGACCAACCATCTATTCAGGCAAGAGCAAATAATACTGATATAAAGGGTATAGGAGTTTATGCATCAGGATATAAATTGAACACTATACTTGCTGCAACTGGGTCCAATATAAAATCAGCTAAGGATTTAAAGGGTAAAAAAGTTGCTGTAACAGTTGGCTCTTCTGCACATATGCTGCTTGCTAGATATTTAGAAGCGGCAGGTCTTAAACAAAGCGATATACAATTAGTTAATCTTCAGCCTACCGATATAAAGACTTCCTTTGCCTCAAAAAATATTGATGCAGGAATAGTTTGGGAACCTTATGCATCCTCTACTGAAGCTGAAAATACAGCTTATGCAATTGGTGATGGAACTGGTCTTAAGTATGAAGTAAACTTGATTTTGGTAAACAATGACTTTGCAAAAAATAATCCTGATATAGTAAAAAGAATGCTGAAAGTATATGAAAAGACAGAAAAATGGGTTAAAGCAAATCCAGATAAAACGGCTGATATTATTTCACAAGAACTTAAATTAAATAAAGAAGTTGCAGCAAAGGGTTTAGCTAAAGAAGATTTTGATATACGATTAACAGACCAAGTAGTAGATTCACTTACATCAACTATTAAAACTTTAAGACAAAATAATACTGTAAGAAAAGATGTAGATGTTAAGGATCTTCTAGATAAAACTTATGCAACAGATGCAGGAATAAAATAGTAGAAAATGTTTTTAGGCATGTGAAAATAAATAGACTAGCATACTGGCTAGTCATTTATTTGAATATGCCTTAGTTCATTTAAATAAGAGAAGGTGTCATTATGGAATCATTAGATTTAAGTAAATTTAATGAAATACAGCTGCCTAAGTTTTTAAAGGTAAGACAAAATTTCAAGAAAAATAGAATTGTTGATATCAAAAGTGAAGTGAAAGAAAAAGTTCATTCTTATTTATACAATTTAAGAAATAAGAGAATTGCAGTAGGTGTCGGAAGTCGTGGGATAGCAAATATAGATATAATAACAAAAACAGTCATAGATTCTTTAAAGGAAGTAGGAGCGAAGCCTTTCATAGTTCCGGCAATGGGAAGCCATGGTGGAGCAACAGAAAAAGGACAAAAAGAAATTTTAGCTTCTTATGGGATTACAAAAGAGAACATGGGAGTTAATATAGATTCATCTATGGATACAGAAATTATAGGAGAATATGAAGCTGATTTACCTGTTTATGTAGCAAAAAGCGCACTAAAGGCTGATGGTATAGTAATAATTCCAAGGATAAAGCCCCACACAGGTTTTAGAGGAAGGGTGGAAAGTGGAGTTTGCAAGATGCTTTGTATTGGCTTTGGAAAGCAAAAGGGGGCAGATTCAATTCACAGTAAGGGATTTGAAAGATTCCCTGAGTTAATACCACAAATAGGTTGCATGATAGCTGAGAAAACTAGAGTATTATTTGCTGTAGCTATAGTGGAGAATGCCTATGACGAAACGTATAAAATAGAAATTATAACTAAAGATGAAATATTGGATCTAAAAAAAGAAGAAGATCTGCTTAAGGAAAGCCGAGAACTTATGGGCAGAATACTTATACCGAAATTTGATGTACTTATAATAGATGAAATAGGTAAGAATATAAGTGGTAATGGTCAAGATCCAAACGTAACAGGATTATATTTTACTGGGTGCGTCAGCGGTGGCCCGGAATTTAAAAAATGTGTGATTCTTGACATAACTAAAGAATCTCATGGAAATGCCAATGGAGTAGGTGTATCAGATATTATTACCAGAAAATTATTTGATAAAATAAATTTTATAGATATGTACACCAATTGTTTCACTAGTACATATATGGAACCGGCTAAAATACCTATGGTTGCATCAAATTCAGAGGATGCAATAAAGATTGCTGTTAAAATCTGTAATGGAGTTAAAAATAGAGAACATAAGATTGTATGGATAAAAAATACCATGGATTTAGAAAATATTGTAGTTAGTGAACCACTTATTGGAGAAGTTAAATCAAATCACAATTTAGACATTTTAACAAATACTAAAGATTTGAAATTCTATGAGGGTGAACCTAAGTTTGCTTGGGGAAAATTATAGTTTTTGGAGGATACTATGAGTTATAAAATATATAAATATGAAGGCTTAAAAAAATTATGTAATGCAGTTTTTGAAAAACTTGGATTCAATAAAAATGACAGTGAAAATATAACTGATGTTCTATTATTATCAGATCTATTTGGAATTGAATCTCATGGAATACAGAGATTGGCCAAGTATTATAAAGAGATAAAAAGCGGACTGGTAAAAGTAAACTCAAAAATAGAAATAGTTAAGGAAACACCAATATCAGCTGTTATAGATGCAGGAGAAAGTATAGGACAGATAGTTGGGAAAAAAGCCATGAATATGGCAATAGAAAAAGCAAAAAATACAGGAATGGGAATAGTTCTAGTTAATAATTCTAATCATTATGGTATAGCAGGATACTATGCAAGAATGGCCCAGGAGCAAGGAATGCTTGGGATTTCAATGACTAATTCTCCAGCCATTACAGTACCTACCTTTGGCAGAGAAGCCATGATGGGAAGTAATCCTATTGCAATATCCATGCCAGCCAGTCCATATCCTTTCCTGATGGATATGTCAACAAGTGTTGTTACTAGAGGGAAAATAGAAGTTTACAATAAGAGAAGTGAGAAACTTCCTACAGGATGGGCAATTAATTCACAGGGCGAGAATACATCTGATGCAAAAGAAGTTTTATATGATATAGCTAATAAAAAAGGCGGAGGAATAGTTCCATTAGGAGGATCAGAAGAAATATCTGGGGGGCATAAAGGTTATGGATTTGCACTTACAGTTGAATTATTTACAGCAATTTTATCTGGTGGCTCAACGGCAAACTATGTTCATATGAATGGAGTTTCTGGTACATGTCATTCATTCATTGCCATTGATTATGGAATATTTGGAGACAAAAAAATAATTAAAAAAAACTTTTCGGAATATTTAGATGAAATTAGAGAATCTAAAAAGGCAAAGGGAAAGTATAGAATATATATTCATGGAGAGAAGGAATTGGAGGCATATGAGGATAAGATTAAGAATGGTATTCCTATAAATGATAATACATTAGAGGAAATAGATGAAATATGTAAATATTTTAATCTGAAAATAGAGGACTATGTTATTCAATAGTTTGTACGGATAGTGGTTACTAAATTATTATACTTATAAATTGATAATTAAAAACATGAGATTAGATTACTAGTAGGTGAATATAATCTCATGTTTTGATGGTAGCTGGCACTTTGCCAGCAATCTACGCCATTCTATTCATCTAGAGAGGCTAGAGTTGTTGTATGATTGTTTACAAGAAAATTCTATTTAACAGGTATATATATGTCAAATTCTCCATTATCCATAAATCTTCCGTCATATAATTCAAGTTGAAGTCTTGAGTCAATTTCATATTCTGAATCTGGAAGATACTTAGTAAATATGTCATTGTAAAAATTACCTATGTTTTTCATATCTCCTACATAAGTGTATACAAGGTATTTACCGGCTGGTACAATTTTTGTTTCCATACCTTCTGGCACATCTTGAAAGCTATCTACTTCTGCACAAGCAGTATAATGGAATCTACCCTCAGAATCCATTTCATCATCACATATACCATAACAGATCATGGATTTACTCTTTTGTTTTATATCTTTGTAGCGACTATTAAATACCTGCCAGAGCTTTGGAATTTCTCCATTGCTGTTATTGCCAAAATAGGTGATACCTACAGCCTTGAATTCTTTTATGTTTACTAATTTTGTTTTCATAATTTATCTCCTCCATTTATTAGACATGTGAAAATAAATAGCAAGTCAAAGATGCCACGTATATTTTCAACCATATAGGGAAACTAGTTCTAATGATAGTGTTGCTATTAGAGGGTTTAGTTAACGTAACATGATTGAAAATAAACTAGTATACTGACTAGTTATTATTTCCAATGCTTTATGTATTAATTATAGCAAGCAATTGTTGACAATACTGTGTCATGAATTTATTTAGATTTATATAAATTTGAAATTTTATTTGCTTTTGCTATTATGTATCTTCTAAGTTCAAAAGGTTCTAAAACTTCTACTCTGTCACATAAAGGGAAAATTATATTGCAGGCAGTTTCAAAACTCAGCAGATCAATATTGTAAATCCATTGATTTGATGATTTCATGGAAGATTGTACATAGAAACCTTCAAGTAATTTTTTCTTTTCTTCGTAAAATTTAATCTTAACAGGATATGTACTATTCTCTATTTTAAGGGACGCTTGTTTTACAAATTGTTGCTTATTGGTATTCCAGAATTCTTCCAAAGAAAAGTCTTCAGGCATATTAAAATTTTTATCAAGTACTTCTATAGTATCAATTCTATTGCATTTAAAAACTCTAATTTCACTTTTTAATTCACAAAAAGCTGCTACATACCACTGAGAATTTTTTACTATTACGCCATAAGGTCTTATAATTCTCTCTGATACTTCGCCATGAAATTTTCTATAGTATATCTTTAACTTTTTTAAATTCAATAATGATTTTTTTATTATATCTATATTTCTGTTTTCAATTCTTTTACCCCACCAAGGATCTGAATCAATAAAGAATCGTTCTTTAGCTTTAATAATTTCTTCCCTATGATCTTTTGATAAACTGTTTTCAAGCTTTATAATAGTATTTTTTAACTGATATGATGTTTCTGTATTTCTTTCAGGTCTTATACCCATACTTGAAAGTAAAATATTAAATATGTCTCCAGTTTCCAAATCGTCTGAATTTATTTTATAGCCTTCCATGAAGGAAAAGCCACCTTTAGGGCCTGAAGTTGATGTAATGGGAATGCCTGATTCACACAATACATCAATATCTCTGTATATAGTTCTCTCTGAGGTTTCAAGTAATTTAGCCAAGTTTCCAGCCTTCATTGTTCCTCGTGAATTAAGCAGCATTATGATTCCTAAAAGTCTATGAAGTCTCATATGAAGGTACCTCCTATCCTGTTTTCTATAGAAATAGAGAAACTTGATAAAAATTTTATTTATTTTAACTTACGTTAAATTACACTTCCTACACATAATATACTATGTAGAAAGTGTAATTCAAGATTTAATAATATTATTGTTTTAATTTAATGTTAAAATTCCAAGGGCCTTGTTCTTCTATTAATAGATGAGTAAATTCAAGGTTTAACTGCTTTATATTTTTGTTTACATTAAATTGAAAATAATTAGGTGAGGAATATAAATCTGATATGATATACACAACAATTCTATTTTGTTAAATTTATGTATTGACAAACTTTGATTACAGTTGTAATCTAAATATAGATTACAATTGTAATTCTAAAAAGGAGTTGATTATAAATGCAAAAAGTACCTAGTATATCAGAGGCGGAATGGGAAGTAATGAAGGTGGTTTGGGCAAAATCGCCTTGTACTTCAAGTCAAATAATTGATGTTTTAGATGAAAACAAAGATTGGAATCCTAAAACTATAAAAACATTAATAAACAGACTAGTAAATAAAAATATATTGGGATTCAAAAAAGATGGTAGAAGATATCTTTACTATTCATTAATTGAGCAAAGCGAATGCATAAGGGCAGAAAATCAATCATTTTTAAGTAGAGTTTACGATGGTGCAATAAAGAGTATGCTAGTAAATTTCATAAAGGAAAATGATTTATCTAATGAGGATATAGATGATTTAAAGAATATCCTGAATGAGAGGAAATAGCATTATGTATGGATTAACAAACTTTCTTTATGGTTTATTTGGAATAGTGCTGCAAGTATCGATTATTTCTAGTATTATTATAGTTTTAATTTTGGCATTTAATAAATTTTTCAAAAATAAGTTGGGTATAAAATTTCAATATGCAATGTGGATAATTGTAATATTTCGTTTGCTTATACCGGTATTACCCGAAAGTTCTTTCAGTATTTTTAATTTGCCAAGTAATATTGATAAGATTTTTTATTCATTTTTTACACCTAAAGAAAATAATATTAGCAGTTTAATATTGTATAGTGGAGAAAAAGTTAGCCATATATATAATACAGACAGCATGTTAAGCAGCTTAACTTCCATAAATCTTGACAGTACTAAAGCTGAATCTTTCCAATGGTCAATCCCAATGATTTTAGCTTTTATATGGATGTTTGGTATTCTTATAATTGGTGTATATACATTTTTAGTAAATATGAAATTTAAAAATAGCCTAAAAAAACACTCTCCATTTTATAATAAGAAAGTTCTATATATGTTGGAGGACTGCAAAAAACAAATGGGAATCAATAGGCACATACCAATAATTACAACTCCACTAATAAAAAGTCCTTCCCTCATGGGCTATTTTAAACCTATAATACTGCTTCCTGAAAATATCCTTAAAGTACTACCTGTAAAAAAGTTGCGCTATGTTTTTTTACATGAATTATCACATTTTAAAAGGAAGGATATACCTATAAATTGGATTATAAGCATATTAAAAATAGTTTATTGGTTTAATCCAGTCATTCAACATGGACTTAATAAAATGCGTGAAGATATGGAAATATGTTGTGACTCACTTGCACTTTCCTACACAAAAGATGAAGAAGTAAAAGAATATGGATATACAATCCTAAATCTCATAGAGAACTTCTCAAGACCAACTAAATTATTAGGAGCTACTTCTATTATAAGTAATAAAAATGAAGTTAAAAGGAGAATTGTTATGATCAAATTATTCAATAAAAAATCCTATAGAATCACTGCTTTTGCAGTAGGTGTTTTAATAATTTTTGGAGGTATAACTCTTACAAATGCAAAAACATTAACTTTTACAAGTAGTAAAGCTGTTAATGTAGATAAAATTGACTATTCCTTTGTAAATGATCCTAAATTAGTAGGTAGATGGCAGAGTGTAGATTTTGTAAATGATATTCAAGATTTTAAAGTGGATACTAAAAATTTTAAAGGGGATTTATATGTTAAAGAGTTGAACTTTACAAGTGACGGTAAAGTTTCAAAGACAGTTTTTACATGGACTAAAAATCATATACTTAATCCCGTAGATAAAACTGATAGCAGCTATGTGATAAAGGACATAGATGGTTCAACTTATATATTTTTTCAATGGAAAAGTGGAGACTATACTATGAGAGGGGTAAAACCATCTTACTATGTATTAAAGAAAATAAGTTCTACACCTTCTCTTAATACTAATATGCAGGGAGAAAAAGTAAAAATTAAAACTGATAAAGTAGATTATCCATTTGTAAATGATTCTGAAATTATAGGCAGTTGGAAAAGCGTAGATTTTGTTGGAAAAATTCGGGATTTTAAACCAAATACTCAACAGTGGAAAGGAGATCTATTTATTAATAACTTAACTTTTAGTGAAAATGGTGCAGTAAATAATACTGCTTTCACTTGGACAAAAGGTTTAATAATTAACAAGAATATAAAAACCGCATCTAAATATACAATAAAAGAAATAAACGGTTCAAAGTATATGTTCTTTGAATGGAAAAATGGAGATTATGTAGAAAGAGGTGCTACTCCTTACTATTATGTATTAGAGCAAGTGAAATAGTAATACTGATATAAGAAACATAGGTATAGAATTTAATAAGAATTACTATAGGATTAAGATCTTATAGTAATTCTTATTATGTATTTACTTGTCCTTTTTAGCAAAATACCTTAAAATAAGAGAAAATAATATATAATCAGGGAAACATTAAAATAAGAAGGTGTATTATTATAAAAAAATTAAAAATAATTTTTATTATAGGGATTATAGCAGTAGCTTTATTAAGTCCACGTATTTCAAAATCTTTTTCTAACTGGTATATAAATAAGGGTGTAAAAAATAGTGCATTTATTAATAAAAAAATGCAATTTTCAATGTATGATAATGTAGTGTTAAATGGGGCTTCTATACATGCTGCTGCAGGGGTTGCAAATGCAAATAACATACCTATAGCAGTTAAGACTTTAAAGTCAAATAGTTTTACAGAATATACTAAGACCAAGACATATAATGTAACAGATAAAAACAATCCAAATTACATAGACAATAATGCAAAATTTAAATTTTCACTAGATAAAGATGAAAAGGGTAATGTTAGAGGAATAAGAATTGAGCAGCAGTGATTAAAGGCTTGGAGTGGTGGAAAAGGTATATAGGATCTATCCATTTTATATTTATAGTAAGTTTTAATTTATATAATTTTAATGATATATTAGAGAAAGGAATTAATATTATAAATAAAAAGAATGGTCAGTATAAAAATAATTTTAAGTCTAGATAAATTAATAGCTAGATTTAAAATTATTTAGTTCAATTTATAAGAAAATTTTAAACTAAAACAGTTTAAAACAGAGTTGCTTGAAAACATAATATACTATTACTTAATCCCTTGATAAGATTTCCTTCATGTTTCAAATAAACTGGATTATCTCCATAAATAGGATGAATGTATTTCACTTCTATTTTATTAGTTTTAGTTGTAGCATAAAGTTCTTTCAAAATAAATAATCCTTGCACAACAGGATTTTCAGTAAGATGGATAGAATTTATATCTCCTGTTAGATGACTAAAGTCTGCAATTTCTTCTTTTGAAAAATTACGCCATAAAATTCCAGTATCTTGAACAACTTCTCCTTGAATACCTTCTTTAACTGTTACATTCATCATTAAATATACTGTTAATGTTTCTATAATTTTATTTTCAATATAGCCATTGCACTTTATTATACAAAGCCTTCTATTATTTTTTACAACTTCATTTCTATAAATTTCTTTATTTGATTTTGGCTGAAACTGTTGATATTTTACTTTGGCAATAAATGCACCTTCATAAAAAAAATCTTCCATTGTAGAAAATGCTTTAAATAAATCTATCATTTTTTCTCTCCTTAAGTACAAGTATTTATTTCTTCCTATTTTATTACTACTACGCCATATCTATTTCAAAAAATAAATAAAACATATAAAATACTATGATAAAATTTTTAACTATCAAGCTTACCAGTATAAATATTATATTCAATTTTTTAGATTGTTTTCTTTAATACAATTATTTTACAAATAAATTTAATTTGCTCCCAAATATATAAGTTTAAGTGCTATAAAATAGATATTAGTTTGAAAATATTAGAAAAATACATATTAAGCATCATTAAAATATGAAGAATAACTTTAATGATAAACATAGATATTTTGATTCTTTGTGGCTAAATATCTATTGACGTAAATTAACTAATTTAGTATACTGAACATGTTCAAATTACATTCAATTTCTTGCGAGGAGATATACAATGACTACTAAAGATATTAAAGCTAAAGATAAAATAATCAAAGCAACCATTGATATGCTAAACGAAGTTGGTGAACCAGATAAAATAACAATACGCCAAATTGCAGAGCGTGCAAAGGTAGGTGTCGGATTAATTAACTATCATTTTCAAACAAAAGAAAACTTACTTTACAAAGCCGTTTCTGATACCATGAGTCAAATGGCAGTACAGCTACAAAAGTTAAATGATGGAAAAGACAAAGAACCAGTTCAAAGACTAAAAACAATGCTTAAAGAGCTTTCAGATTTCGCAGTACATTATAGTAAACTTAGCTTAATATTAGCATCATATGATCTACAACAAGGGAGTATGCAAACGCCACTTTACTTGATGCCAATATTAAGAGAACTATATAGCAATACGAAGGATGAAATAGAAATGCGAATCATTGCTCTAGAGATAATTACAACTCTTCAAGTCGCTTGTATAAGTTCCCAAGCATTTCAATTATACACTGGCATAGACATTAATAATAAAACACAAAGAGATGAACTTATCGACACTATAGTAAATAGTGTAACAAATAAATAAAGATGGAGGTATTTTAATGAAAGTAATATCTTTAATATCAGGAATCACAACTATTCTTCTTCTTTTATCAACATTAATTTGTGGGTTATGGATTAAGTCTCATGGCCTGGCAAATAATATTGATTCGTTAGCTTTCCATATGAAAATAGGGATTACATCGGTTATATTCGGATTATTTTCTGCTATACTTCTAATTATTCAAGTAATAAAACATTAAATATCCTTTTATTATGCAAGAGGAGTTTATTATAAATATTTTTGTAAGATGATAATGTGAAAATTATTAAAGCTGAATATCAAAACTAAAAATGAATTATGATACTAGAGGTGCATTAATCATAAAAATATTAACAATTATAGGAAGTCCAAGAGGAAAGGGTAATACTTATAATGTAATAAAGAAGGTAGAGGAAGAAATTATAAAATTAGATAAAAATGTAGAATTTGAGTATTTAATACTCAAAGATAGCAATCTTGAGACATGTAGGGGTTGTCTTCAATGCCTCGAAAAAGGTGAACAATATTGCCCAATTAAAGATAACCATGAACAGATTGAGACTAAAATGAAGGAAGTAGATGGTGTAATATTTGCTACACCTGTATATGTTTATAATGTTTCTTGGATTATGAAAAACTTTATAGACCGATTTGCTTATATTTCCCATAGACCGCGTTTTCATGGCAAACGGGCTATGGTCATTGCCACTACTGGGGCAGTTGGGTTAAAATTCGTATTGTCCATTCTTGCGTTTGAAGTAGGCACCTGGGGTTTTACTGTAGATCAAAGACTTGGAGTTATATGTCCACCTGGTAAAATCTTAGATGATGCCAAGCAAAAACTAATAGAAAACACTCAAAAGAATATTATTAAAGCTTCAAAAGTATTTTACAATTCGCTCATAGATAATGAGCCTCCAAAACCGGGGCTTATTGGGCTTATAAGCTTTGATCTTCAAAAGCATGCCTTTTCGGATGCAGAAAAAGATTCTGCAGATTATCAATATTGGAAAAACAAAGGCTGGCTTGAAAAGGGTACAGAATACTATTACAGCGTAAAAATAAATGCTTTCAAAAGAGTATTCTCAAAAATCATCGTAAAAATATGGTACCTTAAAATGACCAAAGCAGTTAACTGAAAATGTTAACTTAAAAACTAAATAGTAGTTATTTTTAAAATATGCACACTTGAAAAAGCGCCTTAGAGAAACATTTATAGGTCAAATTGTAAACCCCAAAGCACCATCAAAAGTGTTTTGAGGTGTGGAGATTATCACCATTACCTCGAAAAGTTGGCGTTTTCATTACCACACAACAAATTACTTATAACTTTGCCTGTGAACTAAAGGAACTTCAAGATATACTATTCTATGATATACGCACTAACAATCTCTCCATAATAAGCAGTATGAAAATCCTTGTTTGCACCGTGAAATAAGCTATCAACATTCTGTGGGTAAAATATGTTCTTGTTTTCTTCTGTAACTTCACACTCATCTTGTTTTTGTTTGTATATAACCCTACACTCAAGCGTTAAAGGAAGTTCCTTAATAGCAGGAACAGAAACATTATTAGGTGCTTCAAGTGTCAAGTTAAGTTCTTTGATTTTATCAAGTGCACGACCGGATTTTGTCCCACAAATCCCCAATATCTTTTTGTCAAAAGCACCATATGGTATATTTATTGTGAATTCAGGATTTTTTTCAAGTTGATGTTTTGTAAAGCGATTTTCTCTAACAAAAACTGTAAAAATCGGTTTTGACCATTCAATTCCGAGTGTACCCCAAGAAATAGTCATAGAGTTTACTTTGTCATCTACCTTTGTGGTCAACAAAACGCCTGTTTTGACCGCTTTCATAATCTCATTAGCATAATTAAATACTTCAATTTCTTTTTTCATAGTGTTATCCTCCTTGAAATTTCGTTGCCTTTATGATATATTAATATGCAATCAACAGCAAGTATGTACTTTTTTGTGAGATACTATCTAAAAGGAGAGTATGAATGGATAATGAGGTAAACATTAAACCTTTTGCTTATGCAATGTCTTTGATTGACGGTAAATGGAAAATGCATATATTATTTTGGCTTTGGAAGGCCAACACTCTCCGCTACGGAGAGTTAAAAAAGGTTTTGGGAAATATTACTCATAAAATGTTAAGCAACCAATTAAAGGAGTTAGCGACTGATGGACTAATCATTCGAAAAGAATATCCTCAGGTTCCACCAAAAGTAGAGTATAGTTTGTCAGAAAAGGGGACATCTCTAATGCCTGTGATGCAAGCTCTTTGTGAGTGGGGCAATAATCATATTGAAGATATGTAACTTTTATAAATAATTCGGTGCTAGCACTTCAATATTTTAGTGAAAATAATCAATGTAGTTAAGTAGGAAAAGCTAGTTCGTAATTTTCTAATAAGACGCAAGAAAATTATATTATGAAAATTTTATAATAGATAATAAATACTTAAATGGATTTTTAAATCCATTTTGCGATATATAAAGACCGGATAGTATGAGAATAGCTCCTAGTATAACTATATTACTAATGGATTCTCTTAATACTATTATTGATGCTGCTGTAGTTATAAGAGGGACTATATAAATATAATTACTAGCTTTAATTGTACCAATAAAATTTATACCTATATTCCACATGATAAAACATAAGGCTGAAGCTATTAGACTTAAAAATAATATATTGAATAATACATTTGGAATAATTAATTTCTCAAAAGTTAAGTTGATTTTAAATATAAAAATTAATGGTATCATAAATAGTACTCCATAAAAAAAGATTTTCCTTGTTATATAAATGTAATTATAAGTATATTTATTATTAATTTTTTTAATATTACAGAATAAATTGCCCAAATAATTGCAGCTAATATTGCTAGAAAATCTCCTAAAGGATTTAACTTTAAAATAAAGTTTCTATCTGTCTTGATTTCTGTATTTGGTTCTTGTGAGAGAAATGATGAAATAACATCGGAATATTCACCTATCAGTTGTTCCATTATGAAGAAAAAAATTTCTTCTTTTTTGAAATCTTTTTCTTCTTCAATTATCATAAAATGTAATTCTCGTAAAGAGGATACTAGATCGTTGTGAAATAATACGGGTTCTGTGAAATAAGGTAGATACTCTTTATTCGTTATTTGAAGTACTATATTTTTCATTATATCTGATTGAATATTGATACAGCGATAGTCTAGTGTTCCATTGTCAATTTGTTTGCAGGTATGGGTATCACCAGGATTAAATATGATTAAATCGCCAGTTTCAATATTATATGATTTATTTTTACATGACAAATGCCGTTGACCACTTTCAATAAAACCAATTACATAATAATTATGAAAGTGATTAGGAAATTTTTGCATAATACCTTTAAAGCTATATGCTTCTATATTCAAATCTGTATCAAAGTAAACAATTCTAGTTTCCTTTTGCATTTATAGCCTATCGTTACCAAAAATCTATAAAACTTTATAAAAAGATTATAAAAGTTTATTGTTTTGTTTCTTTCCTACTTCATAGTGTTCCATTTTGCCCAAGCTACTTTGGTTTGTATAACACTCCATAAGCTTTGCTACTTTTCAGTAGTGGGTTATAACGAATACCCAATTTAGAATATCTTTGAAGCAAGTTCTTAATTCAGTGAGGATTCTTTTACCCCATCTGAATTTTAAAACTGCAAATGCATGGCTTACTTGGCGTCGAACTCCCACTTGAAGAAGGGGGAGTCTTACGCCAAGTTAGTCAGGTGAAAGTGATATTTCTAAACCATATTTTGCAAGGTTAAATGAAGCATTTTTATCCCTATCAGCTACAAATCCACATTCACATTTATAAATTCTATCTGATAGCTTTAAGTCTTTTTTTATCCTGCCACATGAGCTACAAGTTTTACTTGAAGGATAAAAAATTGGTACTTGGATAAACTCTATTCCATATTTAGCACATTTATTTTTCATTTGGGTAATAAACATACTAAATCCTTGCTCCGCTATTGCCTTTGATAAGTGCTTATTTTTCATCATATTAGATACTTTTAAGCCCTCCATAACTACTCTAAAAGGTTTGGCTTTCACGATTTTAGAAGTAGCTTGATGTATATGATTTTCTCTAATATGTGTTAACTTACTATGAAGTCTTTTTATCTTCTTTTCAAGTTTTGCAATGTTCTCAGTCTTTTGGTAACATACTCCTTTCTTATTTTTTTCATATTTTCGTGAACATTGTCTTTGCAATTTTTTTAACTTCTTTGTTAGTCTTTTAACTTTTTGAGTTTTATTAATATTTTTTGTATCTAAACTATCAATATTAGTTATTGCAAGCATCTTGATACCTAAATCCACACCTATGCTATAATCATTTAATTGTTCTTTTTTATCTTCTACTTTAATTTCAATAGCAACTGAAAGTACCCAAACTCTACCATTAAAACTCACTCTTGGATTACTGAATTTATTTACTTTTGATAAATCAATGTCGTAGTTATGCCTGCATTGTACTTTACCTATCTTTTCAAGATTAACTATGTTTTCTTTAAAGTAGATTTTATCATATCTTGAATAAAACTTATCTTTAGACTTTTTCTTACTTTTAAATTTAGGAAAGCCACTCCCATTAAAGAAATTCTTATATGACTTATCTAAATCTCTTAATGCTTCTTTTAAGGTAGCATGACTAACATAATAAAGCCATTCAAAACCTTCTTGATTTTTAAGTTTAGTAAGGTCTACGCCCAATTCAGCTACTGATAATTTCTTTTTAGTGGCTTCATAGTGTTTAATTTGTTTATCTAATCCCCAATTAAAAGCATATCGCATTGAACCTATATGCTTCCACATAAGAATTTCTTGTTCTTTAGATGGAAAAAGTCTAATGTTAATGGCCCTTTTCATCTTTTAACAACTCCTTAATCATTTTCTTTGCTTTATTGGCTCTTTTACCTTGCAATCTACAACTAAAAACAGTAACAATTTGAATTAAGTCCTCAACTAATTCCTGTTCATCTGTCTTTTCTGTGTTATCAATAATTTCAATAGTTGTATTAAATTGATTGCATATGTTTTCAATTAATTCAAAGCCAAAACGTAACAACCTGTCTTTATACAAAATAACTATCTTTTCAATTTGTGACGTTGTTATTAGTTCTACTAACTGATTTAATCCTTTTTTGTTATAATTAATTCCACTGCCAATATCAGATATAATATCAAATGAGTATCCTTTAGCAATCATATATGTTTTAACATTTTCAATCTGTCTTTCTAAATCATCTTTCTGCTTATTGCTTGATACTCTACAATATCCAATTATTTTGCGTTTCTGTTCAACATTATTATTTTTAAAACCAAAGAAATGATTAAGCTGTTCCTGCGAATAGTACCTGTATCCACTTTCTGTTACATGGTGTGGTTTAAGTGTACCGTTTTTATCCCAATTCCTTAATGTTTGTTCTGTTTTTCCTATTAATTTTGCAAATTCACCTATTGAATAATATTTCAAGTTAATCACTCCTTGAAATTATCATACAATAAACCATGAAAAATATTAATATATTTTTATAGAGTTTTATAAACTTTATTTAGCTGTTGTCACCCCCCTTTTCTACATTTTTAAGAATAACATAAGCAGGTTAATAATTCTTGTATGATGTTGCCTAAACTAGGTTTAAAATTTACTCTTAAGTAAAAATGTGATCATTATAATTTACCGCTTAATAAATTATATGGTATTATTTTATATATAAATATGCAATTGGAAAATAAGATGCCGTATAAGGATGGAATTAAATTACATTTAAGGAGGAATAAAAATGAGTGATATGTCATCAGTAAGTAATGCCTTTAAAACTTTTATTGAGGAAGCTCCAGAATATCAGAAGATATGGATGGATACAGTGCAAAAATTGGATTCTGTAAGTAAATTAGATTCAAAAACAGAGGAATTAGTTTATATAGGAATATTAGCTTCAACAAGAATGAATAGTGGACTACCTTTCCATGTTAAACACGCTAAATCTCTAGGAGCAACAAGAGATGAAATAATAAGTTCCATTTTAGTGGGGTTGCCTGCTGTGGGAAATGCAGTAATACAAGCCTTGCCAATAGCAATTGATGCTTATGATAATGAGTAGATATAATATGAATTTAATTATGTGTTGATATATTAGTACATATTGGTGATTAACAGCGAATTAAAGATGATTTATAAACAATTTATGAAAAGACGAGGGAGTGGTAAGAATGAAAGTATTGAAATATTTATTTGTTTTTATTCCAATTAGTATTTTTTTAGAAATAATAGGATTTCATAATCCTTTAGTATTATTTATAGTATCTTGTTTATCTATAATACCCTTAGCAGGACTTATGGGTGAGGCAACTGAAGAAATTGCTGCTTATGCTGGCTCAAGAGTGGGGGGGTTTTTAAATGCTACATTTGGTAATGCAACTGAATTAATAATATCTATATTGGCTATTAGAGCTGGATTGTATGATGTAGTAAAAGCCTCTATAGCTGGTTCAGTACTTGGTAATACTTTGTTAGTACTAGGTGCTAGTATGTTTATCGGTGGATTAAAATATAAATCTCAAAAATTTAATAAAAAAGCTATTGGTGTGTCTACAAGTATGTTATTACTTGCAGTTATAGGCCTGTGTATTCCAGCAATATTTATGCATTCAATAGACAGTAAATTAATATCTACACAATATGAAAGTCTTAGCATTTGTGTGGCTATAATTTTACTTTTAGTATACATATTAGGACTTGTATTTTCTTTCCATACCCATAAAGATATCTATGGAACTGAACATGATAGTGCTGCCACAGAAACTAAAAGGTCTTTAAAATTTTCTATTTTAATTTTAGTTATAGCAACTGTTTTAATAGCTATAGAATCAGAATTTTTAATAGGCTCTGTTGAACCAATGTCAAAATCTATTGGATTAAGTGAATTTTTTGTAGGAATTATTTTGATTCCTATCGTAGGAAATGCTGCTGAACACAGTACTGCCATTATTATGGCTTTAAAAAATAAAATGGATGTTGCTGTAGAGATATCTATAGGTTCTAGTCTGCAAATAATTTTATTTGTGGCACCTATTTTAATATTTATAAGCCTATTATTTAAGCCAATGAGCATAGTATTTAATGAATTTGAACTTATAGCTCTAATTAGTTCAATATTTATAGTAAGTAAGGTTTCTAGTGATGGAGAATGTAATTGGCTTGAAGGGGTACAATTAATGACTGTATATTTTATAATAGCAATAGCATTTTTCATAATTTAAGTTAAGTAGAAAAGAATAAAGAACAGTTTTACTAAAAGTTTGGAGTTAAGGCATGTTCAAATAAAGATTATGATAAAGTATATAAATTGTGAGCAAGCACAGAAAGAATAGGTATGGGTAGTTTAGATGATTCACTTTAAGGCATGAGGATAAAGACAAACACATAAGAGAAAGCAAAGATTGCTTTCTCTAAAAATTATATATAATTTCAACCATTTATTTTAAATCATAAATTTTAGTACCTAAGCCAAAGATAGATTCCCAATCTGATGTAAAATCATCTACTGCTTTTTTTATGGCAGGCATTGAAAAGCCTTGATTTAATATATCACATCCTACAGTGGCTGCTTGTGCCCCGCATTCGAAGGCACTATTAACTTGACCAACATTTTTAAAACTGGCTGCCAGAATTTTAGTGTGACTTTTACTTCTCTCAATTGCTTTACTGAACTCAGTTATAACTTCTTTGGGACTAATATTCATATTCTCCATTCTATTGTAATAGGGAGCAATATAATCAGCACCAGCCTCAATTGCTAGATACCCCTGAAACTTGGTATAGATAGCTGTTGCAGTAATATTCACATTCTCCCTTTTTAAAGTTTTAATGGCCTTTAATCCTTCTGAAGTTACAGGAACTTTAATATAAATATCTTTATGGATATTTTCTAAAATGGTTTTTGCATCTTTTAGAATTGTTTCATAATCTTCTCCTACAACTTGTATATGCAAAGAAGCTTTATCTCCTATAATTTTTTTAATTTCCTTCATGTGATTAAAGAAATCAATTTTTCCTTCTTTTTTAATGATAGAAGGGTTTGAAGTTACACCTGCTAAGGGTATGATTTTTTCAAATTTCTTAATTTCCTCCAGATTAGCTGTGTCTAACATAAATTCCATAATATTTTTCCTCACTTTCATTTTATTCTAGTCCATCCACATTAGCTGAAATACCACTATGCTGAAATAAATTTTTAATTGAAGTAATTTCTTCAAAGGTTAAGGTTTCTTTACTTTTCATGGTGTACTCACGATTCAGGTATTCATATTTATTATTCCCATATTGATGAAAAGGTAAAATATGAACCTCAGGCACTTTAAATTCTTTTAAAAATTCTATAATTTCCATTAAATTTTCTTTCTTTGATGTAAAGCCTGGAATTAAGGGAATCCGTGGAATAACTTTAGTTTTTTTGCTTAACCATGCCAATTTGAAATTTTCTTTAATAGTGTGTATATCTGCGCCTATTATACTTTTAGATTGTTCAGGATTCATGAACTTTAAATCAAAGAGTATTTGGTCTAAATAGGGCAAAATTGTTTTTATACGTTTAATATCCATGCAGCCAGTAGTCTCCATGGCAGTATGAATACCAAGATCCTTTAATTCTTTTAAAAGATCCTTAACAAAGTCAATTTGAAGGAGAGGTTCACCCCCAGATAAAGTAACACCACCCTTAGAAGTTCGAAAGAAAATGTGATCTTTTAATACTTCCTCCAGTACTTCATCAACTGTCATCCACTTTCCTAGGGTTTCTTTAATACCTTTTTTCTCCCAAACAATAGGTTTAACTGGACCTTGAGATTCTGGGTTAGAGCACCAGGGACAAAATAGTGGACAGCCTTTTAAAAAGATAATTGTTCTGATTCCCATTCCATCATGAAGGGAGTATCTCTGAATATTAAAAATTAAACTCTTTCCCATGAAAACATCCCCTAGTTTATTTATAGTACATGTTCAACACGAGCAATGATGTCATCTTGAATAGCTTTATTCAAATCAACGAAGAAGGCACTATAACCAGCTACTCTAACTAATAGCCCTGAATATTTATCAGGATTTTTCTGGGCATCCAGTAGGGTTTCCTTAGATTGTACATTAAATTGAACATGCTGGATTTTTAGTTTGGTGAAGGCCATTAAAAAATCAGCGAACTTGTTTAGTCCTTCATTTCCCTTTAGTGTATTAGGTTGAAATTTAAGATTTAAAAGGCTACCGTTGACAGTTAAATAATTATCTAATTTGCTCACTGATTTTAATACTGCAGTTGGCCCTAAGCGATCACGGCCTACCATGGGTGATAGGCCGCCATCAGCTAATTGCTCTTGTGCTGTTCTACCATCTGGAGTAGCGCCCACAGCTTCTCCTAAGGGAATATGTGCTGAAACTGTATAGGCTCCTGGAATAAATTGTCCGCCTCGAATATTAATATATTTTTTAAGTTCGTCAGCATAGAATTTAAATATTTCTGCTGCGATAAAATCGATTTCATCATTGTCATTACCATACTTGTCAAAATCCTCAATTACATGTTTTTGTAATGATTCATATTTTCCAGAATAATTGGATTTCAGAGAACTAACTAATTCCGATAAAGTCATCTCTTTATTTTCAAAAACCATTTTTTTAACTACATATAGAGAATCGCTTAAATTTGCTTCTCCAATTCCCTGAATACCTGAAAAGTTATAACGTGCTCCACCCTCAGTTACATCAAGGCCCTTATGAACACAATCACGGATTAGAACAGATAAAAAGGGGGTAGGGGCAAACTCTCTATGTGCAAGATCCACAATATCAGATCCAGTAGCTACAAGTTTTACATAAAAAGCAATTTTATCCTTAATGTCTTTCAGAACTTCTTTATAAGTTATATTTTTTTCATCACATAGGTCATATAAAGTGAGTTCCATAATTCTAAGAAGATTAAACAAGGCAATATCGTGAAGACCATAGGTTTTACCGGGAATACTGGTTTCTACGCAGCCTACAGTAGCATAATCTCTGGCATCCTCTAGGGACACACCCTTGCTTAGAAAAGCTGGAATACATAATTCATCATTGAATAATTGAGGAATTCCCGTTCCTAAACGAATGGTTTCACAGGTTTTCAAAAGAAATTTTCTTGGAATCAGCTCATTCATTCTTACAGATAGATTAGGCTGAGGCAGTAAAATGTCCTGATAGACTTCAAGCATTAAATAGGACAGGGGATTTACCGAGGAACGACCATAATCATCTAAACCCCCTAAAACTACTGTATAACCTGTTGGAAATCCTGCAAAACATTTAGCACTGCTTTCACTGCGAAGAAGAACCACATCATTGGTTTTAATATAAAAATCTCCTAATACTTGGCGAATTTCTTCGGTAGTGACCCTCTCGTCTAGAGATTTTTTATAAAAGGGATATAGATATTGATCCATTCTTCCTAAGGATAGTGAAGAAGCATTTGATTCATACTGTGCAACAATGCTGGTCATCCATAAAAGCTGTAAAGCTTCCTTGAAATTACTTGGTTTCTCAAGGCTCAGTTTTTTACACATCTCACTAATAGCCTTTAATTCCTTATTTCTTTCTTCTGAATAATTACCACTGTGGATTTGTTTTTCAGCTTCTTTACTATAGCGCAAAAAATGCCTGCACATAGCCTTAAAGATGATTAAACCTGCCTTATAGAAATTATTATTTGGATTTTTATCAATTTTTTCTTTTAAAAGTTCAATGTAAAAACTAATACCCTTTTCTAAAATTGCGGGGAAGTCCATAATTATGTGTCCTTGACCCTTATCTGTTTGATTTAATTTGAAAACTTCATCAGTTAGTGCCTGATTAATTTCTGGAGTAATCCTCTTAGCAATAAAATCCTTCATGGATCTGCCTTGCCAGTAAGTATAAAGTTTTTCCATGTAAATTTTTTTATCTTCACTGATAAACTCAAATTGATCCTGTGGACGACTACTAATGGTATCGATTTCTTTAACAATCCAATAGGGGTCCATTTCAGGAGATAAAATGCCACTACGAGGTTTTACGGTTCTATTTCCAGCCAGTAATTCACCTGGTCTAATAGTGATGTATACCTGGTCTAAAATATGCTCAACTGCCTTTGCTCGCCTAAGAATAGTGGGTAATCCTTCTGTAGCTTTGTAACTTTCTGTATATAACAATGCACGTTCTAAGGAGATTTGTCTTTTTTCTTTAAAAAGGTTATCTTTTAGTTTTTCTATTCTAGAAATTTTTCTAGTACTTTTATTGGTGTTATTAAGTTTTTCTTTAAATTTTGGAGAGCTTATATCTGTCATGAAATGTCTCCTTTCAATTCTAAGAATTTCTTTCTTGATTATAGTATATTAATCTATAACTTGAAAGTCAATGTTTTTATTGGAATTGATGTAAAATAACTTTGAATTTATAGACGAATTCAATATTTTTAAAAAATAACTTGGAATTTATTCTGTTATGAGATATTATGAGAATAGTTGATTATAGGAGGAACTTTTTATGAAAGCAAGTGAAATTCAAGAACGTAGAGAAAAAATTAGTCATCTTTTAAAGGTAAATAATAAAGTAAGAGTTTCTGATTTAGTTCAAACATTCCAAGTTTCTGATGAAACTATACGTAAGGATTTTGAATTTCTTGAAAAGCAGGGAATATTAAAAAAAGTATATGGAGGCGCTGAATTGAATAAAACTGATGGTGTGGAACCAGTATCACAGCGTACCACCAGTTATCATTCTGAAAAGATGGCAATTGTCACAAAGGCTTTTGAATTCATTCCAGAGGAGAAGTGCATTATTAGTTTAGATCAAGGAAGCACTGTAGCAATGCTTGCCAGACTATTAAATAAACATAGAAATAAAACAATAATTACTGGTTCTTTGATGTCTATTCTTGAATTAGTTGAAAGTGAAAATAAACTCTATTGTACAGGAGGGATTTTTTCAAAGGAAGATATGTCTTTCCAGGGAAATATAGCCTCAGACACACTTAGAGACATTCGTGCGGATATTTGCTTTCTTGGTTCCAGTGGTATTTTAGATAGAAAGGGCATGTGCTCTTCCAGTTTTGCAGATGCAGAGTTAAAAAGAGAATTGGTGAATAAGAGTAATAAAAATATTGTACTGCTGGATCATTCTAAATTCTATAAAAGCTCCTTTGTGGAGGCAGTTAAATGGGAAAGCATTGATTACGTTATTACTGACAAAGAGGCTCCTAAAGATTTGGTAGAAAAACTGTCACAGGTTGTGAAGGTTATTATAGCCTGAATGTATTTATAAAAGGAGCTGTATCAAATTACTTTCTAATTTGATACAGCTACAATTTTTTTAAAATAAAATATTATGGATATAATTAATAGTAAAAAATCTGAACATTTAATTTCAAAGGTACTGACACCACTTATACTATTATAAAGGAGAAATTTTGATGAACAACACACAAAGAGTTTTATTGTCGATTTATTTGCCAATAACTTTTTTAATATTGGTTTTAGATAATGTTTTCCCTGGGGTAGGCATAGTTTGGTATTTAAAATATACAATAATAATTACGCTATTTCTATCAGCGTTAAACATAAGAAAAAAATTTAGAGAACAAAATATTATGACTCTATCTTTGTTTTTCGTGGTTGCAGCTGACTTCTTTCTAGTTTATTCTCTAACTTTAAAAAATCTTAAAATAAATTTAATTCCCTTTGGTATTATAGGTTTTCTGCTTGCATATCTTTGTCTAATTGTTGCTTATCAAAAAAATTTTAGAGTTGGGAAGAAGGAATTTATAACAGCTGTATTTATAATAGTTATTTTTTTATTAGTTAGTTTACATTTGATACCCCATATTAAAGGAGTTATGCTTATAGAGACTTTGATATTTTGGTTTGTACTCTGTTACATGACTTGGACGTCTATTTGTACAATTTTTAGAAAATATTACAATGCTAAAATAGCTAGACTGATTGCTCTTTCAAGTATACTTATGTTTATATGTGACATAGGAGTTGCCTATGGTCTATTTTATCCAGTGTACTCAGAATTTCTTATTACTTTGGTAAAAAATATTGTTTGGGCGGCTTACATCATGGGGTGGACTTTTCTTACTATAATTATCAGTGAAGAAAATTTACTTGATTAATTTTTTTGAAATATTCGTTATAATTGTCATAGTATCTGCTACAGCTGCTACAGCCATTCATAAGACATGAGAGGCTATTGAAAATAAGGATTAGAGATATCTTCTGCATAACATAAACCCTATGATTGAATAAGAATATTTAAAATCATTCCGATAATTACCAACATTATTCCTATAAAACCAACCAGAGTTGGAATCTTATCATGAAATATAAATACTCCCCCTAATAGTGTAAATATTACTTCACCAGACTGTGTTGATTCTACTACTGATAATTTGTATATGTCACTGCCGACTTATGCAGCAGCATTATTGAATTATGTACAAGGTTAAAGGAGTTGGGAATCATGCTAAATCACAAAGGCATAGTAGAAATTAAAAGCAAAAGATTAATACTAAGATGCTTTACGGTTAAGAAGGAATATAAGTGGGTAAAAAAAGACCTTTAGGTATAACATTAATTGGATATTTTTATATATTTGGTGCAATTGTTTAACTTTATTCATAGGTAATTTAAAATTAATTGACAAAATGACAGTATTAAATTAATATAGTGCATATACACGAATTTTATATGGAGTGATATTTTGAATATAAAAACTTATAATAAAAAACCAGCAATATGTAATTGCATTAATTTACGACGAGCTTCACAAGCCATTACCGAAGTTTATAACAGATTTCTAGCTTCAAGCGGCTTAAATGTAAATCAGTATTCATTGCTTAAGCACATTAAACATTTAGAACCTGTAAGTGTTAGCGACTTAGCTCTGCACGTGAGGCTAGATAGAACCACTGTAGTAAGAAATCTTAAATCTATGGAAAAGAATGGTTTCGTAACAGATAATTCTCTGGAGGGAACGCGAAATCGTCAATTAGAGTTAACTGATGAGGGACTTAAAGTACTCAGAAAAGCAGAAGTAGATTGGTTGGAAGCGCAAAAATTCATAGAAGAATATTTAGGCAATGATGCAATGAATACATTAACATCACTGCTTTCTAAAATTGAGGCACTTGTACCTTAATTTTTTTATAAAAATAGTGTATGTACACGATTATATTTAAGGGGGAATAAAATATGTCATTAACTAGTGATATAAAGGAATTTGCATTGGATTTAGGTTATAGTAAGGTAGGTATAACCACTGCGGAAAGTTTTAATGAGTACATTAAAGAGTTAGAATCCAGAGAAAATAAATATGATTTTTACGTGGGAAGCCCTCTGAAACCTTTACTTGGAGCTGAACCAAAGAAACTTATGCCATCTGCAAAGTCAATTATTTGTTTAGTCTGGGATTATGCACAAAAATCCTTTCCGGAAGCTCTTGTAGGTAAAATTGGCAGAATTTATCAAGGAAGATGCTATGATGCTCCAGCACATCGTATAAATGGAGCTAGATATCAGTTAATGGTAGATTTTTTAAAGAAAAATGGATGTGAAGTTGGGCAAGGTGTGACTATTCCTGAACGATGGGCTGCGGCAAGGGCAGATGTTACCAGCTTTGGAAGAAATAATTTCGCCTATGCAGATGGTATAGGATCATTTATTCTACTAAGGTCTATTGTAATTGATACTGAACTGGAGTATGATACACCAACTGTAGAAATAAAATGTCCTCCAGGATGCTCGGCATGTATGAAAGCTTGTCCTACTAATGCAATTTATGAGCCGTTAAAATTAAATCCACGAAGATGTATTGCTTTTAATGGATTTTTTACTCAAGATGGCATGCCTTGCGGAATTAGTAGTCATATTCCACATGAGATCAGAGAAAAAATGGGCACTCGAGTTCATGGATGTGATGTATGTCAAGAGGTATGTCCTCGTAATCAGGCCAAGTTAAAGGCTAAATTGCCAGAGGATGAATTTTTAGTGAAAGTATCAAAAGAATTTAGCCTTCCTAAAATGCTTAATATGACAGATGATTTTTATAAACAAATAGTACAACCTTTGATGTATAATTACATAAAAGAACGTAAATATTTTCAGAGAAATGCTGCTATTGCTCTTGGTAATCTTGGTGACCAAGAATTTATTCCAGATCTAGGGATAGCCATGAATGATCATGACGAATTAGTAAGAGAATACTCTGCTTGGGGATTAGGCAAAATAGGAAGTAATTTGGCAAAGCAGATTTTGGAAGCACATAGAAACACGGAAACTTCTGAATCTGTAAAGAGTGAAATAGAAATGGCTCTGTTAAGAATTAATTAGAGAGTAATTTTATAATGTAACTTCTCCTAAATTAACTGAATATACTAATCTGAGGTGAGTTACAATGTCACTTTTTGATTCACTGACTCCTAAAGAGTTGACTATTTTAGTAGGTTTAGTCTCAATTACAGTTACCGAAGGAAAGTCGGCAGCTGATAATAATGTATTAGGGAATTTTTTGACTGCTGTTTCAGCTAATATACTCAATATTGCAGCTCAGCAAGAAAATATTGAGTCTTTAGAGGAGAAACAAAAACAAATTGAAGATCTTCAAAAACAAATTAAACAACTAAAGAATAATTCTTGACACATAGATTATAGACTATCTATGTGTTTTTAGATTACTACTTTATATATATTAGAAACTTCATGGCCTTTCGTTAATTTGGTGCTGTTAATTCTGTATATATAGATTCATTACATTGCTATTAATCATTTTTTTTAGCAATCATTTTCTTATAAGTATTAATTTTTTTATCTAAATGTATTATATTTTCTTCTATTTTCCTTTTCTCAATATTTAATCTATCCATTTGCTCTTCTAATAACTCCAAGCGCTTTTCTACTGTGCTATCTCCCTGATAGCGGAGCTTAGAATAATACTGTATTTGTTTAATGGGCATATTTGTTTCTTTTAAACGAAGTATAAAGTTAATCCAAGTTATATCTTTTTCAGAATATATCCTTTTATTAATATTATCTCTTTCAGGATAGATGAGACCAATTTTTTCATAATAGCGTAAGGTATCAATGCTAAGACCAACCTTTTTAGAAAACTCTCCAATGTAATAATTCAATATAATCACCTCGCTCTTGACATGGAGTTAACTCCAGCATATATGATAATGTTATCAAAAAAATAGGAGGAATTCAATTATGAAAAATCGATATGAAAAAGGGGTAAATAAGCTTAAAGAGGTTGATGGAAAAGGGGGAACAGAGGTAGTAGAGTCTCTTAAGGACATTGCTCCAGACCTCGGAAAATATATCATTGAATTTGCTTTTGGAGATATTTATACTAGACCCACATTTGACTTAAAACAAAGAGAACTTGTTACTTTAGCTGCACTGACAGCCTTAGGTGGATGTGAAAAACAATTAAAGGTTCATATTAAAGGAGCACTAAATGTAGGAATATCAAAAGAAGAAGTTGTAGAGGTATTTTTACAGTGTATTCCCTATGTTGGTTTTCCAAGGGTGCTGAATGCTGTTTTTGTGGCAAAAGAGGTTTTTGAGAATAATTAATAATCACAACTTAACAAATAAGAACTTAACATTCTTTATTTATAAGAATTTTAAGTTCTTATTTAGTATATATTTTATTTTCTCCAAGCAAACTACAATTGTTAGACATAATGATTTGTGCAACGTAACGGTTTATATACGATGTCGTCCCGTAAATTCTTTGCCGATTTGTGAATAAGTGCTCATCCCAGTTACTTCTCTAGTTGTTGAATTTGTTGGCTCAAAGCAGTATCATCAAACTTGCAATTATTCTATATATATTTTAGTGTTTTCTCGTTGAAATATCCGCCACTTTACTTATCCAATATCATAGTAATAAAAATTGTAGAAATTAGTCAACTAATATTTAATCCAATGTGTAATTTTCTGAAAAGTTAAGGATTAATTAGCTTTTGTTTAAAATAATGGCTTTAATAGGCTTTGAAGGTTTATAAATTTTTTGAAAGTAAAAAAAGATCATGATAATATATAGTTAACCCACTCATATATTAACTGGATCATATATATTAATCTTGAAAGGCAAATGCACCGTATTTATTATATATTGCGGTGACCATGAGGTAATTTATTATGAATAAAACAGATTTAAAAGATAGCATTCATGTACTTGGTGCTAGAGAAAAGAATCTAAAAAATATAGAAATAAGAATTCCTAAAAGACAAATCACAGTATTTACAGGAGTATCAGGTTCAGGAAAATCATCTTTAGTTTTTGATACAATTGCTGCAGAATCGCAGAGACAGCTCAATGAAACTTATACAAGTTTTATCCGCCATCGTCTCCCGCATTATGGCCAGCCGGATGTAGACTCCATTGAAAATCTTTCTGTAGCTATAATCATAAATCAGAAAAGAATTGGTGAAAATTCACGATCTACAGTTGGCACCATTACTGATATATATTCATTATTGCGCCTATTGTTTTCACGTATAGGAAAACCTTTTGTGGGATATTCCGAGGTTTTTTCATTTAATAATCCTGATGGAATGTGTCCAAGATGCCAAGGTTTGGGGAAGGTAGACACTATAAATATTGAACGTTTATTGGATGAAAATAAGTCTCTTAATGAAGGAGCCATTCTATTCCCAACTTTTGAGCCAGGTGGATGGAGATTAAAGAGATATATTCATTCCGGTCTATTTGACAATAATAAAAAAATAAAAGATTTTAATCCTGAAGAGTTGGATTTACTTTTATACAAAACTAATATAAAAATTGAAACATCAGACCCAGAATGGCCAAAGACTTCACTATACGAAGGACTAATTCCAAGAATCGAAAGAAGTTTCTTAAAAAAAGAGGCAGGAGAAAAAATTAAATATAAAAAAAAGATTGATTACATTGTAAAAAAAGATATTTGTCCTGCGTGCACTGGAACTCGGTTGAATCAAAAAGTATTAAATTGTAAAATAAGTGGCAAAAATATTTCGGATTGTACAAGAATGCAAGTCAGTGATCTTATAGAATTTATGTCTGAAATTAAAGAACCATCTTCTTCTACTATAGTATCAGCTATTATCGGTAGATTAGAACATTTAATTTCTATAGGACTGGGTTATTTAAGTTTAGATCGTGAAACTTCCACTCTTTCTGGTGGCGAATCTCAAAGAATAAAAATGGTTCGTCAGTTGGGAAGTAGCTTAACGGACATTACTTATATTTTTGATGAACCAAGCATTGGTCTTCATCCTCATGATGTAAATAGAATTAACAATCTTTTAAAATTACTGCGTAACAAAGGAAATACAGTTCTTATAGTAGAACATGATCCTGATGTAATTAAAATTGCAGATTATATCATTGATATGGGGCCAGAAGCTGGAACAAAAGGTGGGGAAATAGTATATAATGGTGACTTAAATGGTCTAAGGTCCTCCGGAACTTTAACTGCAAAATTTTTAAATCACAAGCCACAATTAAAATTGAATACAAGAAAAGCAATAGAATGGATGCCTGTAAGAAATGCTAATTTGCATAATTTGAAAAATATAAGTATCAATATCCCAAAAGGCGTTATGACTGTAGTTACAGGTGTAGCTGGTTCAGGTAAAAGCACTCTTATCAATCAGGTATTTCCAAAGTTTTATCCTGAAACAATTTTTATTGACCAAAAATCAGTTCATGCCTCAAAGCGTTCTAATATTGCTACTTTCACAGGAATATTTGATGAAATAAGAAAATTATTTTCTAAAGCAAATAATGTGAAAACTTCACTTTTTAGTTTTAATTCTGAAGGAGCCTGCCCAAAGTGTAAGGGATTAGGCGTTGTATATACAGATCTGGCATTTATGGATGCTGTTGTAAGTGTTTGCGAAGTATGCCATGGAGACAGGTTTGTTGACAATGTATTAAAGCTTAAGCTGCGAGGAAAAGACATTAGTGAAGTATTGAAAATGACAATTGATGAAGCTATGGATTTTTTTCATGAAAAAGAAATATTTTCAACGTTGAAAAGACTGGCGGATGTGGGTATAAATTATATAACATTGGGGCAGCCATTAAATACTTTATCTGGTGGTGAACTTCAGAGGGTTAAGCTTGCTTCAGAACTTGAAAGCAAAGGAAATATATATGTGCTAGATGAGCCAACTACCGGACTCCATATGTCAGATATATCTCAACTTGTTAAAATTATGAATCGAATTGTTGATGGAGGAAGTACTTTAATTGTAATAGAACATAATCTGGATGTGATAAGTATACTACGTGT
>NZ_BAEV01000033.1 GCF_000246895.1 Clostridium arbusti SL206
GTTGGTCTGATGATATAACCTCAACCGTCTTAAACCCCTTACTGAGCTGCCATTCTAGCTTTATTTTTAAGTCTAAGTTTGTCTGCAATCATTGCTATGAATTCAGAATTAGTAGGTTTACCCTTTCCATTATGTATAGTATATCCAAATAGCTTATTTATAGTATCAACTTAGTTATACCAACACTTTGCAGACTTAAAAATATTATTATGTGCATATTAAATTCTATAATAAATACCTATAAATTTTCTTCATTTTATAGGTGTATTTTCAAATTGTTTATACATATATTATATCTCTCCTAAAATATATTGCAAGTCCTTATTTTTTAATATTTTACTTTTTATAATATTTAATTTAGATATTTTTCTATATTTATCTTAAATACTCTAAAAAATAAAGTTCTTCAAATTTGAGATAGTACAAAATTTCAAACACCTAAGAAAAAATATGATATCACCATTTCTGGCAATACCCTAAAATAATATATGCTATTTAATTTTATTTAATAATACTTTCTTCTTTTCACTAAATTCTTCTTCAGTAATTATTCCCTTTCCTTTTAAATCAGCCAAATCTTTTAATTGTTCAGTAACTGATACCATTGAACCTTTCGATAATTGCATATTTATAAAATTATTGTAATCTTTTTCAGGTATCATTTTTATTAAAGTTATATAATCTTTAAAATCAAAAAACATTGAATGCCTTTCTCCATTAACATAATAGTTAAAAAAAGTTTCCCTATCATCATGAGTTATAATTTCGGACTTTATTGATTCAATTTTACCTTTTTTCCTACTACCAATTACGGCACCTGCACCACCTGCAATAACACCTCCGACAATTGCTCCTCCTACTGAACTTCCTCCTATTTCTCCACCACCACCCGAGATTTTTGTTTGTTTAGAAACATTACCTTGAGTTGAATAGTATTCGATATCTTTTAATGGTATTTTATACAAAATATATTTTTCCTCTCTGCTTTGTACTACTGCTGGAAATAAAAACAAACTCTGATCTTTAATCCAAATATATTGCTTATCTTTAGATATTTTAGCAAAACCATTTTTATAGTTTACAATTTTATAATCATTGGATATGTTATATTCAATCTTCTTTTCTTCAAATATCTTATTATTTTTTTCATCTTCTTTAATTTGTCTTTGTTTTTGAGTTTCTTTTATTTTATTATTAGAAATAACCGCCCATATACAGAGTCCTATAAATATAAATAGTCCTATAAAAAACGTACTTGGCGATGCAACAGCCCACCATATTAATAAAATTAAAGCTATTATAGCAATACAACCCATCTATTAACACTTCCTTTACATATTAAATAAAAAATTCATATTTACATTATAATCATAAATATCTACAAATATCAATAATTTCTTCATTATTCCTTATAAAAAGTCAAAAAAAGGGTATCACCATTTCTGGCAACACCCTTGAATTTTTCACTACTACATATTTTGTCTTGTTATATTTTTAAGCATGTGTATTAACAAATCTATTTAAATCGTTTATAAAATCATCCGCATTATTTACTTCATGTAAATTAACATTATCTATATGATAATTATTAGTTACTCTATGATCTTCAGTTTGTGGCTGTATAGACCTATTTTCTATTCCATTTGTATTATTTATACTTCTATTATTGACAATTCCTTGTCCTATATTATCAGCTACTGGTATGGGATTTAATTTATTTAGATTAAGTCCAACACTCATATCTTTTGATAATCCTTTTATTGCATCAGTAACTTTAGATTTATTTTTATCAATTCCTTGAGCAAGTCCACCCATAAAATCAGGCATCCAGCTTTCATAATCGGTAAGCGGCCCTTCATCTGGAACTGAAAAATGTAAGAAGCCTTTTATTTTATCAGCTACACCACTAACGGCATTTATAACTCCACCAATAGCACCTTTAATACCATCTATTAATCCTTGTATAAAATCTTTACCCCACTGTAGAGCCTTACCTGGTAACGATGTCAAGAAACTTATAGCACTATTAAACCCATTACTAATAACGCTTCCTATAGTACCCATAACAGACGATATACCGTTTTTCAATCCATTTATCATATTCGCACCAAATTGTACAAATCGACTAGGTAAACTTTCAAATCAATTTACTACTGCATTAAAAGCATTTTTAATTCCATTTCCAGCACTTTCTACACCGCTAACCAAATTTCCAAAAAATCCAATTACAGCATTAATTACTCCACCAATTACAGATTTTATTGTGTTTCATACTTCATTAACTAAATCTCTAAAAGCTTGATTCTTATTGTATAAAACTACTAATGCTGTAACTAATCCAGCTATTGCTATAACTACTATTGCAATAGGATTTAATGACATAGCTAAATTCAAGGCTGTTTGTGCTACTGTTGCTGCTCCCTCTGCTATAGTTGAAGCCACAAGTTGAGCCTTTTGTGCTATTCATGCTATAGCCTGTTTTCCAAGTTCCAATGTCATTTTAGCTAAACTTACTGCACCTTCTGCTGCTGCTTTTCCAAAATCTAGCATAGCACTGCCGGCTGTTCTTGCAAATCCACCTATTTTACTTAATCCACTACCTAATGTATCAAGTACACTAGAACCAAAATTAGATATTCTAGTACTTACAGATAAAACTCCATCTTGCAAATACATGAATGCAACTCTAGCTGTATCTATTTTATCTTTAACATTCCCTATAGTACTTGTTACTGTACTTATAGCATTTTTAACATTATTTACAGTGCCAATTATGCCTTGTATTGTTTTTCATGTAGCAAAAGCCGAACCTATACCAATTACTATTGCCCTTGTAGCTTCTCCATGTTGTGCAAATCAATCAAGTGCATTTTTAACCGCTGTTAATCCACCCTTTGCAAGTCCTAAAAGTTGATTACTTAAATTAGATCCACTGCTACCCATCTTAGGGAATAAATTAGTAGCTATTTGTATAACATCTTTTATAATTCCTGAAATTATAGGTGATAATGTAGTTATTGCCTGGCTTATAAATTTCATCCCATTGCTAATAATATCTTTAGAGCCATTTATTGCATTTTTTATAGCATCTTGTATCTTTGGCATGTTGCCATTAAACCAAGTAACCGCACTATTAAAAGCTGGTAATAATAATGTACCAACACTTTGCCCTAATGTAGCAAGATTCAATTGTGCAACTCTAATCTGATTCGCAAAACTTCCACTTAATGTTCTGCCAAAATCCCCTTGAGCATCTTTTGTAACGTTCATAAGATAATTATATCTTAATATAGTTTGTTCTGATTGACTCATTTGAGCATATGGCTTTTTAATACCTTCAGATAATGCATAAGCTTGTAAATTAGCTACGGACATGTTAATACCAAGTGCTTTTAATGGCTCCGTTTCTCCAGATATACCAGATCTGATTTTTTCCCACATATCAGAAGTACCTACATTATAAAAAGAACTCATGTCTCCTGTTAGTTGTACAAGTTTCTTGGACATATCCCCAGCTTTTTGTTCAGTAACTCCACTAGATTTAAGCATAGCACCCATGAATCCAACTCATTGTGTACTAGCTGTTTGAGATATACCAGCACTTTTAGCTGTTGTTTGTGTCCAATCTTCAATAGATTTTGCACTATTCTTATATGTCTGTTGGACTACATTCTGTGCTTCCGATAAATTGCTAGCACTTTCAGCCAGTTTATATCCCTGATCTATTAAGGCTTTAAAGCCAAAACCCACACCTAATACAGCGCCTAATTTAAGAGCAAGACTCCCTATTTTCCCAAAAGAGCTTTCAAATATTCCTGATAGCCCTTTTGCTTTTTCTCCTGCTTTATCAAGTTCTGTACTTGCATTATCTTTTAGTAATAATTCTCCAAATATACTAAATAATTTCATTCGTTAATCACCCCCTTTTTGATTATTTCTATTTAAGTTATCTAATTTTCGTATTCTTTCCGCTTCTGCTAATGCTTCTTCTTTTGTTATTTTTTTAGAACTTTTTGTATCTGTATTTGTATTTTTAAATGCTTTATTTTTATAATCTTCAAAACTCATATAATTATTTTTATCCATATAAATATGCTCTATATTCCATTGTTCAAAGAGTCTATCTTCAGCGATCTTTATATTCATCTTTTCAATTAGTTTAAATCCATCAAAAAATCTTAAATTAATTACATAATCAATATTATTGTATCTACTTAAAATTGTATCCATGCACTCATATTCATCAAAATCTTCAGGCACTATACTATGTGCAAATTGAATTATTTTGCAGAGTTCAGTGCCTGTCCGAAAAAATCAGAAAATTGGTCATCATTAAATATTGAATTTACTATCTCCATAACATCTTTTAATTCCATGTTTTCTACTTCACCTATAGACTGGCTACTTATATCTGCAAATAATTTATATATTTCTTGTTGTGCATCTCCTAAATGTTCTACAAATAACATTGTTAATTCTACTTGTAGATTTTGCTGTGCTTCTTCTTTTTCTTTAGGAGTTTTGTTTGATATATCTGTTATTAATCCTTTTATTTCTGCCTTTATATTCATTTTTTTAATAATTCTAGTTAATGTAAATAGATCTCCAAATTGTAATTTTCTCATATTATTATTACCTCTTTCTTATATTTATTTTTATTTAATTTTCTAACGTAAAAAGTACCTATTGAAAGGTACTTTTAATTAGTTGTTCGTTACAGTTGTTGTTGGAATTGAATTTAAATACAATCCGTTTGTAGATTTAACATTGTTAAGCATATTTGTATTTTTATTATATGCCACTGTAACTATTTGACCACTTGTTGGTACTGTAGTTAATGTTAATTCTATTGTATTTTGGTTATTAACCCCTATTTCTGCATCTGTAATAACATCTGTTGTAGCAATACCATCTATTGTATCTGCTACTGTTACCGTAAAGCCATCTTTTGGTACTGGAGTCGTTACTGTATCTGTAAATGTTAATAATACCTTATTATTAGATATAATAGGTGTTTGGCTTAATGTAAATATAGTTGATACATTTGCTTTTGGGAACCTAATTTCGAATGGCAATTCATCTATAGCATAAGGATCTATATAAGCTGTAAATGTACATGCTAAAACGTTATCATTATCGTCCTTTGTATTTCATTTGAGTCCATCTGTATTTGCTGCATTCTTTAGAATTATAATAACTGGTAATTCACTTCCACTTATTTTTCCCACTAATGCTAGATTTTCTAAATAATCCGATTCATCTAAACTAGTTTTACCTGTTATAATATCATAACTTGCATCTGAGTCGGTGTCTATATTTCCTCTCAATAATAATGTTAATATTTCTGCTGTAACTTCCAATAAATTTGTTGCCAAAGTTACTGTTGTATTCGTAATAATTTCTCCATACTTCATATCACCTTTAATTCCATCGATCTTAATTGTACGGGTATTACTTTTTACTGTGAACGTATTTCCACCTGCTGTAGCACCAATTAAAGCTTCTTTATCTGTACCATAATTTTTATATAATGCTCCAGCATCTATTAATAAATTATTAGGTGTATTGGGTGTAAAACCAACTGTTTTTGTATTATTCATATATTTATTACCTGCCTCTCTATTTCTTTATTGATCTCTTTCGTATGTTTTAACTAAGAAACGTAATTGTCGTCTCTTTAAGTTAACGTCTGGATCATTCAAATTAAGACGACATGGGTTATACCTACTTATTTGTATAAACATATCGTCTTTTATTATTGTTATTTTATTTAATTTCTTATATATAGCATCTGTTAAAGTCTCAACTTCTTCTATACCATGCTTATTGCTCCATATATCTATGTACACTAAGTTATTATTAGAATATTCATTATTGGGAATGGCGCTGTACATTAAAACCGTAGCATATGGATATACTTTAGCTCCATTTTCTGCACTTTCCTTATCTTGTGGATATTCGTCTGTATAGCATGTAACAATAGGCTGTATTTGTTCGATTAAATAATCATACATATTTAATATAATTAATCACCTATTTTAGACGCTATAATCTTATCTGCTATTTCAGTTATTTTACTTGAACTATCATTAATGGTATTTTGCAGTATATGCTGTGCCTTTTGCTTGGAACTTCCAAGTTCTACCCATTCGGAGTAATACGCTTCTGGCGTTGTTCCTATTCTAATACCACTATTATTATCAAGGGTATCAAAGGTTTCTGACCTTCTCATATTTCCACTTACAACTGGTGTTCTTAATTGATATTCAGCCACTAAAGCTGTGCCCCATGCATTGCATATTTCTTTTTTACTTGCATTAATAGCCGCTTTTACTTCTGAACTATAATCTTTAAAAGTAGATGACATTATATCACCATCCTTTCTATTTTATTTGATATACAAATATCTCTGTATAAGTATCCCATCGAATAAATTTTCTTATCTCATATTCTTCTGTATCATCTGTAGTTTTAAGTATAGAATTGATTTTAATATCTTCATCAACTCCATAGTGCTCATAGAATAATCGGTTTGTAACATCTACATCATAGCCATATGTCTTTAACAGTAATTCTTTATTATAAGGTTGTTTGTCCAAATCTATATTTTTTATAAATATATCTGTAGTAACATAATCACCATGGCTATTAATAGAGCCTTGTCCTTTATTCCATAGGGCATATGTTGTATTTTTTAGCATATTATCCAACCTCTTTTTTATATATTTAATTAAATTGCTTTTTTATATTTCTCTAAATATTCATCATAATACATCCAAACCATTTTAGTTCTATTAGGTAATCTACCTGCTGTTTTGTATTTACCTTTACAACACTTGGATATACTAGATTGTGGTATACCATATTTTTTAACAGCTTGATTAATATAACCAAATATTTCACCTGTAGTACTACAAATTATTTTTCTTGCCTGCGGATGATTTGCACCACTGAAATTAGCATGACTTTCTCTTAATTTTTTTCTTATCTCTTCTGAAGTATTATAATATTTTTTAGCTTCACTTATTTTTTTCTTCGCTTCCTCTGAACAATGATGACCTTTATGTGATTCACTGATCTTATATCTAATTTCATTCATTTCTTGCTCTGTTTTACCAGCATAAGTATTTCCACCATCTCCACCATCAGCAATATTATAATAATCATCTGATTTAACTGCATTATGTAATTTAATAAATTCAATCTCTAATTTATTTGATTCTTCTCGTGAATAAGTAATTGCAACTATATCTCTATGAAAATTTTCTTTACCATATTTTTCTATAGCATGATTTAAATAAATTCCACTACCTAAATAATTTTCTCATTTATTCCTAATGTCAAACATCTTTTGACCTATGTATTTTTTACCATTAACCATGTTAGTTGTTATGTATATAAAACCATATGGATTTTCTATCTCCAATCAAACACCCCCTGATTTTTTACATTAAAAAAGAGCAAGACTACAGTTACTACTGAAAATCTTAACCCATTAAACGTATATATGGTAGTGGTAGTAATGCTTTTACGTCATTTGATAATCCATCAGTAAAAGTACCACTTCTAGAACCTTGGCTAAATTGTTTAGTTCCCTCAAGACCATGCTTTCTAAAGGTTTCAACGGTATATTGAAGTAAAGAATCAGGATAAGTAGCTTCTACATCTAAATTATCAATCTTTAAATAATTCTTAATTAAAGTAGAACCTTGCCTTAAATAAAGATTTATAAGAGCATCTTGATTGCTAACATTTAATATAATTTTTGCATCATCTAAAATTGCCATAAGACTTACCTCCTATTTAAAAGGGTAAGGTTTATTTACCCTTACCCTTGTTTTTTTCATCTTCTACTAATTTTTTAGTAACTTCTTTAACTTCCTCAACTTCTTTAAAACCCTTTGAAATTAAATCTTCTATGATTTTTTTATCTTCACTTATTCTCACAACATTTAACTTTTTAAGCTTCATATACAATCACCTCTAATATTAAGCTAAAGCTTCTTTAATATTTGCAAAACAATGTGCTAACATATTGTCTGGAATCCAAAGATCATGATACTTTCTATAGTCTAATTTATATGCTCTTGCACTCTGATTAGTCTCAGGATCAAATATTCTTATAGCATCAGTTTTAGAAACTGCTATAGGACAAGTCTGTGCACAAATTAACCAATTAATATTTTTAGCTGCTGCATCTGCTACAAAACCACCTGCTGTTTGTCCTGCTGTCTTACCATCATTGAATACATAAGCTGTCTTTAATCTACTTGAAGGCGCTGGAATAATAGGATTATCGTCTACCATAGTAACTTTAGTAGAAAAAACTCCGCTTGCAAAATCAGTAACTTGAAGCTGTTTTGCTATTTCTGTAGAACTTTCAAGAATATTTTTAGTTATTGAACTCATTGTAATAACTAGTGGTACATCACCTACAACATCCTTTACTGCTGCAATATCAGCTTTCAATTTAGAAAGTATAGTTTCTGCTGCTGGAAGATAACCACCACTCGCTCTATTTCCTTCTATTGCTAAAGATGCTATTTTACTATATCTGTAAGCATCTATCTCAGGAATAACTTGTGTTCTCTGAAACTGTGCCATAACATTACTTGCAGTTACAACAAAGTTACTTTCATCTACTTCATTTTCATCTATGGAAAAACTTCTACCTCTATCCTGTGTCATAGTCTTTGTTTCATATTCATGTGTTACATCTCCTGCTGTAAAACCCAGTGCTCTATCATAATTTGCTAAACCATCCATACTAATGTTAGGTATCTTTATTTCTTTACCGCCACGATATATAACTTGTCCAGCATTTGCTTCCATTCAGCCACTTGTAGCACCTGCCACTGCTTGAGCATCTAATGCGTTTTGAAATAAACTTGCGTATTCTATTGTATTTGCCATAATTTAAATTACCTCTTTCTTATATAAATTTATTTTTTATTTCTTGTTCTTTAAAGACTACAATTACAAAAAGTCATTATTTAATACCAAATATTTTATTAATTTCAGCTTTTGCTTGTTCTTCAGCTGTTAAATTTGTATTAGTATTTTTAGGTGGTTTATATCCGCCTTTAAGCCTTTCTTCTGCTAAATCATTAACCTTAGTATTTAAAACATTCTCTAAGCTTTCCAGATTCTTGGTTGTTGTTTCTTCATCTGCTCCAATAAAATAATCGACTAATTCAGAAGGTAGCTTCTTATCTGTAGCCATTTTAAGAGCCTTATTTCTTAGTGTTTCATGAGCCTTTTCTTTTTCAGATTTGTTAATTCTCTCAGTAAGTTCTCTAATTTGTTTTTGTTCTGCTGTTTCCTGTGGATTAGCTTTTGCTACTGCATCATCAATAAGTTTTTGAAGATTATTAGTCTTCCAGCTATCTAACCCTTTATTGAAATTTTTATCCAACTTAGGTTGTAATAACTTTTTACCATCATCAGTGCTTAAAAAACTCTCAACTCTATCAGGTGAAATTAAACCCCCAACATAATTTTTAACATCTTCACTATCTTTGTTTGTTTCAAAATAATCTGTTATCTCTTTAAAATTTTCTACTGCCATTTAAATATCTCTCTCCTTTTCGCCCTTTATGTACTAATAGTCCGTAAAGTGCATTTAATTTTTTGTATAATAAAGAAGCCTTATTTCTAAGACTTGTTTTAATCTATTCCCTTTTCTTTTGCCCAAGAATCATAATCTTGATAGTCTATTAATTCTCTACTTTCATTATCAAGTCTTTTACTTGGCTTCCAATCATCACTAGGCATATTTATAAGTACACAGCGACATCCTGGATGATTTTCAGGAGGAACTACTTTATCTGGATCATCAATATCATAAACGTGCCCATCAAGTGCTGCACATTCTTCACTTGTTTTACCATCTAAAGTAGCAGTATACATTTGTTTCTCTACACCTACATTTCTTCCTAAATCATCTATAGCCTGTGATTGAACCCTAGCATTTTCAGTATTAACTAGCCTTTGACTTTCATAAGCACTTACATTAAACTGCTGTCTTATATTTCGTGCTAATTTATCTAAATGAATATCTCCATTCATGGCATCAACTATTCCCTGTTTAACATTGTCCACTAAATTAGCTTTGTTAGTCCATATTCTATCTGAAAATATCTTACCATCAATAGGATTGTTTACTGCTGCGTCAATGTATTCCTTTTTTAAGATACCAAAGTTAAGCACATCCTTCATACCGCTATCAAGTATATAAGCATTGTGATAATAAACCATAGGATAAGTGTCAGCTAATATATTAATTACCTGGTCCACTTCTTGCTGACCTAAATTTTTACCCATATCTTTAAGCTTTTTATCTATATCAGCTAATAAGACTTTTTTCTGCTGTAGTGTTACATTTAATAATCCATTTTCAGCATTTTTTATATACAGCATACCTAAATATTGATGCAATTCTTCTAAATTAGCTTTTTGATTAGAATATACACTCTTCATTTGTTCATCAGCATATTTTTCAGCATCTAACTTAATTTGTTCAATCATCTTTTGATACATAGGATTTAAAGTATTAACCATCTGTACCACCACTTAATAAGTCTGCTCCTATAGAATTAGCTTTATTTTCTTCCTGCAATTGCTTCATTTCAGCACCTGGATTAGAAACAAAACTTAATTGACTTAATCCAGTTTTAATAGATAGCTTTCCATTAAGTTGAGATATTATTTGAGCCATCATTAAATCATCACTTGGTATGTTTGGAGTAAACTTAGAATCTATATCTTTCCACTCATAAGACTTGTTTTCTTTAATTTTAAGATATTCAAATAAGAATTGTAATCTTAATTTAATAGCATCAGCTAAAGCCTGAATATTATCACTGCATTTCTGCTCTAAGCTTATAAGTCTATTCTTTAAAGCTAAACTAGATGTATTACTAGCTAATTTCTCATTGTGGTTTATATGGGAACTTAATTGATATATTTTATCTTCCTGGGTAGATAATGTATTTTGTATAAAGCTATCATTTATATTTTTTATTACCCATGCCGCATCTGAATCCTTATTAGGCATATTTAAGATACCTAATTCTTTCATTTTATCTAAATCTGTTTTTCCATTTTCATCTTTCGTTTCATCATCTAATTCACAACCTGTTATTTTTAAATAGGCATTACGAAAATCAGATATTTCGTTACTTATGTCACTTAAATTAGTTTCATAAGCATCTTGAAGTCCTTTTATCTTTTTATATAAACTCTCATAATAAGAACCTATTTTCACTATACTTACTGGCACTTTAGAGAATATATTTTCATCTACTTTAGAACCCTTTATAAGTTCAAAACTTGAGCCTACACAAGTATAGTGTGTTATATCTTCGTTAGTATAAACATCAGCATATAATGTCTTTGATTCATCAAACTTCTTACTAAAAAATCTTATAAATAATTCTATATTGCCAAAATCATCTTGTAAAATATAACTATCTCTTGGAGTACATATAAGACTATTAAATAATCCATCTGAATCTATATAATATAATTCATAGGCTTCATTATAAATCAAAGCTTCTTTACACAACTCTTTATCATGATTAGTATTTCAATGCTTAAAATTAAGTCTTAAATCTTCTATAACATTACTGTCATTACTGTGGCTTGAATAAGTAATTTTATTTCCACAACAATAAGAAGCTTCTTCATTAACAAACTTCTGAATAAAGTTACATGAGAGTTTATTATTACTTCTCTTAGTAACCATTTGATAATGTAGCATAGCATCTGTATATCCATCATAATATCTTCTCATGGTTTCATATCTATGTAACTTTAAATCAAAATCAGTTTTACATTGTGTTAGTAAATTATTATTAATCAATAAATATTACCTCCTGTTCTTTTGCAAAATAAAAAAAGCTATAATCCTAGCTTTCTTCTATCTAAAATCTTTATTTTTTGTATAACTTCAATTTCTTTAATATCAATTGTTGATTGTGCTACTGCATCTGGAGCATCATCATGTTCTGAATACTCCTGTCCACAAAAACTCATTATTTGCTCTATAAAATCTGTATCATCTTGATTAAATATAATTCTGCCATTATTTACATCACTTATGATAGTAGATATTTTTTCATCTTTATTTTTCTTCTGCATTCTGTTTATAAATGTGATATTTCTATATTTTAATTCATCATCTTTATTAATTAATTCTTTAATCTTTAATACATCAGCACTCATATATAGATTTTTTTCTATAGATACATGAGTTATTTCGGGGAAATCCCTTAAAAGCTTTATAACATGATTACAAAAATCATCAAAACCTACTTTTAATAATTCACCTTTTTTAATATAAAGAAAATCATTGTCAGCTAAACCACCAACTGCAAAAGCTGAATAATCGGCTTTATTGCTTATACTATTAGCTGGATCACAAACAAGGATATTTTTAATAAAATTATGGCCTTGAATTTCTTCTAAAGATTGAGTTCTATTAGATATGAACCACTTTTCACCTATTTTTGATGCATCGTTCATCATTTCCTGTTTAAATGCCACTGGATTATTATAGTAATCTATAGCTAAATCTAAACAATCATATTTATCGGGCCATAAGGTTTTATATTGCATCTCTTTTTCGTGGTGATAATAAAATTCTTTGGCATCTGCAACACTATCCTTAGATTTATCATCAAAATAAAGCTGTCTGAATTTCTCTCAGATACCTTCATGGAAATATTCATCAACATTAAAGTTAACTACTCTTTTAACTATATGTTTATAATCCTTATTCTTAAGTAATCTACTCATAAAACAATCTCTATGTAAAATAGTTCCAAGTACAATAAACTTTGTAGCCATTTTTATCTTATGTCCATCACGGACAACTGCTTTATCTCCAGCATATTGAGAATCTTCTACCCATGTATTATACTTTTTATCTCTTGCTTCTGCTGTAATACAATCACTTTTTGATTGATAATCGTCTGCAATAATTACGGAAGGTCTATAACCGGAATATTTCTTACCTCTCATACTAGATGTACTAGAAATAGCTTGTATTTTCGTTTTATTAGATAATTCCAATTCTAATTTATTTACTGTATACCTTTTTGGCTCGATAAGTTTACCAAAAGATTTTATTATGTATTTATTTTCTTCAAAGGCTTGTCTAGTTTGTGCTATAAACTCTGTAGCATCTTGCTCTGTTTTTCCTGCAACCAATGTATATATAGACTTCTTATAACAATGTAATCATACAGATATTGCAAAATCACAGACCGTTGTCTTACTACTCCCTCTAGGCATAATTAATTCTAATTTATCTATAGTATCCTTTAAAAATGCATTTTCTAATTGTTCCCAAATCTCATAATGTACTGGTGCTAATATTCTAGCTGTATTATCTTCTTTAGGTAGAAATGTATCTTGAAGGTAATATAAACAGAAAAATTCTATAGAATATGCTCCAAGTTGTGCTGCTAAAGAATTTATTCCAAATAAGTTGTCCGCATGGGACGATACTATTTCTTCTGCTTTCATTTCTGCATCTGATTGATTAAATCCACTTGATATTAATTGCTTAGTTGTATATTTATATAGCAGATATCTGTTTTTTTCGTCTTCTGTGCTAAAATTTATATTATCTATCAATTCATATATTGCCTCCCTTCCATTATCCCAAGTTTAAAAAATATTATAAAAAATTGTCTGACTCTATGTGGGCATTTTGAAAATTTTACAAAATAGAAAGCCACCCCTTGACCTCTTTGTCGAACCATGTAAAATTGTTTCCATAAAAATAAGACATAGAAACTCTATATCTTATTAATAATAATTATTATTTGATTATTCATCTTATAATTATATTCTAAAACTCTTCAATGCATCTTCATATTCATCATCAACTATATGTGTATATATCATTGTAGTAGATAAATCACTATGTCCTAATGCCTTCTGTACTAATCTTATGTTCTTTGTATCTCTTAATAAATCTGTAGCAAATGAATGTCTTAACGTGTGAGGCGATATGGTCTTTGTTATACCTGCTTTACCTGCATAATTAACAACCATTTCTCTTACATCTCTATCAACTAATTGTTTGCCAGTTCTATTTGTAAATACATGGGATACTTTACCTAATTGTTCCCCCTGTCTTTGTTTCCAGTCCTGTAATAATTGTAGGGTATTTTCTCCAAGCCATAGTATTCTATCTTTAGATCCTTTACCATCTACTACTTTTAATTGTCCAGTAAGTAAATTAATATCCTGCCATTTTAAATTAATCATTTCAGATAATCTTAATCCTACTGCAAGAAATAACTGTATCATCATCTTATTTCTATGACTATTAAAATATCTTACATTAAATATATTTATCAATTGTTCTTGCTCTTCTTTAGTCAAGAACTCTGGTATTTTTTTATTGCTCATAACTATCACCCTTTTATAATATATTATAGCTTTCCACCTATTTTATGTATTATAGGTGGTTATTCACTACAATTATTAGTATATGCCTACTTGATATAAAATTCAAGTATAATCGGTGGTTATTCACAATAAAATAAAAATATTTATGTACTTACTCAACCTTCTTTAACTTATACTTTTCAAACTCATTATGAATAATTTTAGGATCTATGCTTTCATCTTTCTTATCTGATATATCCTGTGTCTTAGATGTTGGCAATCCATATATCCTATTCAATAAATAAATTAGTATATCTTTCTTTGTATTTTCTGACTTACTTGTCAATGCTATCTTTTCTAATTCACTAATATAGATATCAACTTTCGACATTATTTTTTGTTCGCCTTGTTTTTTGAGTTGTGTCACGTACTCGTCTACTGTTGCCTTCCATTCTGGTCTTTTCATATCGTTATATATTGTCTGTCTAGCAACTCCACATAACTTAGCAATATCAGTAATTTCTGTACCTTGGGCATACAACTCTGCTTCCTTTTGTTGTCTCTCATTTAATGGCATTTTACCACCTCCACTCTATTTACAAGTTTACATTTTTCTTGATCATTTTTATCATATTTCAGTATTGTATAACTATATATATAGTACACTTCAAAAAATATATAAGGGGGGGTATATTTTTGTACCCCAATAATTTACCAGCTAACTTTACCACTCATAATATATTAATCGACTATTTAATCAAATGTTCCCTCATATATTTTTTTATGTAATTTTGCATTATCCACACATTTGCATATTTGTTGTAATAGCATCTTTTATATCACTTTCACAAATATTATCTAAATCAATTATTTCATCAGATAATGTCATATTTCCTTTTAAGCTTCCATATATATATTCAACTTCAATATTTTTTTTAGCATATGTATCAATTAAAAAGTAATCATTTTTATCTTCCTGTTTTGCATAATTAATTTTAATATTTGTAATTATTATTGTATCTTTTAATTTATATCCGTTATTTATTAAATGATTTAATTTTCTCATTATTTATTCACCATTCCTTATCTCTTTTTTTAATCAGCTTAATTTTTTGCATTAAAAAAGAACCTACATTCCTATAGATCCTCCCCTATTATTTTTCCCTCTTTATTTGCTTGTAACCGTTTCTTAATGATAGTAAACATAGTTCCAAAACATATTACTACATCAATAATACCTACAATCCAAAGTAATACTGTACTTTGCAATGTAGCTGCATCACCTATAGCTACCACAAAATATACTATTAAGCACATCTTAATTAACTTCATTACAGCTTTATTTGTTATCTCACTATTTCTCTTACGTAATAGCTTATCATTAGCCTTTATCTGATTTGTGCTATAAGAATTATTAGTACTCTTATTATTACCACCTAATTCTTTTCTAAAATAAATACCATCTTTACCACCAGCAATATAAGTCTTGCCTTTACTATTAGCACCAATCCTAGCACCCTTTACACCTGTTGAAATACCCAATCCACTTTTACTTAAATTTAATCGTGTATGTTTTCCAAGTTTTATAGATTTTCTAAAGAATACTCCCATTTATAACACCTTCCTATAGGAATATTATACTACTTTAGGATTAACAAAAAAGAGTTAATTAATTATTTTCTTTTTATAATTCAAGTTCTTCTTTTTTATTATTATACCCATCAACAGTATTATTAAATTTATTAACAAATTTAATTGCTTCATATTTTATTTCAATAGCTCTATCAATATTTTTTAAAATTTGATTAGCTTTATATAAAGTTACTTTATTATGATTCCATATACATACTTTTTCAGAATAATATTTATTATCAACAAAATCAACAATACCTATTGGAATAACATTCTCATCTTCAATTATATAATCTATATTATGTTCTTTTAAAAAACTTTCATCTAATAGATTATCAATATTAACCCAAACTGAGTCTTTTTCTTCAGTTATATTATCTGTATTTATAAAAATACTTTTATAATCATCAGTATGATATACTACACCATAGTATTTTATAGATTTTGTAGTATAAGTTTCAAAGCTTTTTACTATTTTCATAATCCCATCTCCCTAATATTGTATTTTTATTTACTATTCTACAACATTAGGTTAAATTCCTTTATTTGTTTAATTATTCTTTACAGTATCACTTATTAATTTACTCAAAAAATAAAAAAATTCCTGATAAACATCAGAAACACATTTATGATATATTAAGATAGATTACTGAGTAGGTTGGCAACCCTACATCTCTTGAAAGACCTTATTTCTAAGGCGTGGCAGCTGCCCGTTCTGCCCTTCAATAATCTATCCTTACTTACTATATGTTTATTATATAATTATAATGCATTTTTGTCAATTATTATTTACAAAATCTTATTTTACTTTCCATGCAGTATTAGATTCAATATAATCTTTCAATTGTTTTTCAGTTAAAGGATATGCAGTTCTAAAGCATAACTTACCTTTATATTTAATTCTAACTGCAACAATCATTAGTTTATCTAGCTGTTTAATATATTGGATACTATTATCTTTTGGATGCCTTCCAACATAATCAGGATTTTCTATTATATCAGGAATTAATTCTATATGCTTAATAAAGCTTTCTTCAGATTCAAAATTTTCTTTATGTTTCTCAATATACTTAAATCTATCTTCCCATAATACTATATCACATTCATCTCTATCAAGTTTAATTATATCTGCAATCTCTTTTGTCAACATCCCAATTTTTATATTTATAAATCCTTTTTTAAGTGATTTAACATCCAATTTATCAGCCATTTTTTTCATTCCTCTCATGCAATCCTTACATTATTATAGCATAAAATGTATAATGATATAATATTACACAATAAGATAGAATTATTATTTGTCGAATTATTTTATTCTGTTAATCCCATTCTCTCTAGTAATAAATCTATTTCTTCCTTTTCTTGTGGTATGTCATAATTACTTATAATCAACTCACCATAATGTTTCCTACTATCCTTTGAAGCACTATAAAATACTTCATGCTCCATAATATTAAAATCTTTAAATAGCTCTCTTATATATTCATCATTATTAATTGTATATAAAAATTTGCCTTTAGCATTTCTACAACATTCTGCTAGTAATCTATACTGTTCATCTGTAAATTTACCTACTGCATATTGCTTTGTATTTCTATAAGGACTATCAACAAAGAAAAATGTATCTGGTTTATCGTATATTCTAAATATATCCTCAAAAGATTTATTCTCTATAACTACAGTTTGTAGTCTCATATATGCTGCAGTAATATCTTCTTCTATTTTATCAATTTTTAAACCATTTCTACTTTCTGCACCCGTACCAAATATAGGATTACGCATATCACTGGCAAATCCTGCCTTAACTAAATAATAAAATATATGTGCTCGCTGTATAGCATCCTCATATATTCCTTCTTTATATATCTGTTTATATTGATTAAATAGTTCTCTACTAACTAGAGTATAGTCAAAACTATTTATAAATTGGTCTGGAGCATTCTTTACTACACTCCAAAAATTCATTAAGTTACTATCAAAATCGTTTAAAATTTCTACTTTAGAAGACTCTTTACCGAATAATAAATGACCTGCCCCCCAAATACTTCAACATATGTTTTATGCTCTGGAATTAATGGCAACAGCTTATGCACCATTCTTGATTTGCCTCCAACTCAACTTAAAGGACTTTTTATTTTAGACATTTGTTTACTCCTCCTATCACCTTACACATACATAAATTCCAATAAATCATCATAAAACTCATCTTCTCTAGCTGTTTGTATTGCCCTTGTACAATAATCTTCTGTATCTTTTATTTCTTCTAATACATCATTAAGTATAACAATAGCTGCATGGTTGTCTCTCTCTATTTGCTTCTGGAACCACTCAATATCTCTATCCACTTCTATATCTGTTATTATTGGTAAGGCCTCATATACTTTTCTAATCTTATTAAAATCTTTAAGCCTATATAATCTATGTAATAACAACATACTGGGATCTTTATAAGTAATTTTAATTACTGGTTTTCTTCCTTCTTGTACCTTTTCTTTCATCTCTAAATTTTTACTTTTTATTTTCTCTATATTACTTAATTTCACTATTCTTTTACTCCCCTTATTTTTTAATTTAATCAGCATTTAAAACAAAATCATGGTTATTATCTATAGTAATTTCTTTAATTTCACTTATATGCTTTGGATTTACGTATATATCATTATCCAGTTGCAATAATTTATTACCATTTAAAGCCATATGGTAATATACACTCAAACTTGATAAAGTCTTATCTTTTACTATATATGTGTTACTATTGTCCATTGTAATTTTAATATTCATATTGTCTCCTTTTTTACTTATGTAACAAACTCAATAACAATAATATAATTGACATAGCTATAGATATTCCTATTCCAGCTTGCCACTGCCAACTAGCATTATCTTGTTTACCACTATCCATTAAATAACCATCAAATTTATCCGCTCATTTATTAATTGTATCTGTTAATCTCTCCATACTTTTATTTAAAGTTTTAATTGTTGCGTCTTGTGTTGCTGAGGTCACCTTTATATCACTAATATCATCCTCATTCTTTGTAATTCTTTTATCGTGATCATCTAGTCTTTTATCATGATTTTCTAATTTCTCTAATATAACATCTTCTTGCTGCATAATAAGCACCTACCTTTCTATCCCCTGGCATGGGGATTTACTTTTACTTCTTGTATATCCTAGTCGGTTAAAACGTCCACGGATTTTATAATAGGTATTCGCCATAACGGAGAATACCATAATACTGTTATGGGATTAAAAGGGTATCTATAATGTGCAACCCTACGCAAAATTTTGTGGAGGGTACAAAATAGAGTAAGATTTGCTTTTACTTTTTTTGCCCCTTGCAAGAGGAATTGCTCAACCATGCGATTTCCCTAGTCTGGGAATTTTACCACCTGAATATGGTCACCTTTGAGGGGGAGCGTTATAATTTCTCTTAAAAGTTGATCTGCAAAATCTTCTTGATTATCGTCTTTAACATTACTAATATCTTTATTTATAATATAATATCCGTATTCATCAACAAATAATTTCCTTTGAGATAGATTATATTGTAACTTCTCCAGGTCATTATACAGTTCATATGTATTCATATTATATAGGTGTACAAATACATAATCATCATTTTTTATATGTATACCTATAGGTCAATGTAAGGCTGCCTTTTTACCTTTACATCTATCATCTATATAGTCTATCTCAAAATCAATTATGTCATCTAATTTATCCAATTTATCACATATATATCAGACTATATCATCCTTAGCGGAAGGTGTATTATATAACTTATACCCAAGCTTTCTATATTTATCTATTTCCTGTAATTCCCTGAATTTTGATTCCTTATTACTGGAGCATTCATCAATGACCTCAAATTTAAAATTATCTGCTCCATATTCATCTCAATCTATCTGTAAATCTTTATTTATATGTTTACCATTATTTAATTCACTAATATGAGATTCTCACCGATGCTTAATATCTAAACTTCTTCCTATGTATATCTTATTTGTATCTTGTAAATTTGTAATCTTATAAATACCTATCATTATGTGTTATGCCTCCCCTTTCTGCTATACTGGTCTGTTTATATACTTATTCTACGTATTGTTTCCATAGAAAAGTCAATAATATAGGCGTAACCTGTTGAAGTATAAAAAGTTACATAAGATTCTATAATATCGACATACATTTTTTCTACTGTATCTAAATCCAGTGTAATCTTATCATCTCTAGATTTATCAGTATAAATTACTCCATATTTCATTTTTAAATTAGTACACTGACACTCATTCATTAACTCTCTAATAAATTTTTCTTCTTTTCCTGGTTCATAATAATAATCGTCCATTGTTTCCATTATAAAAATTCCTCCATTTATTTTTTATTTTATTTTAATTGATTATTTTCTCTATAGATAATAATAACTACCATCTTAAAATTTGACGATGCTCGTTTTGAATATATTCGTGTTGCGGTTGTATGCACGGTAAGCTGTAACTACCACAAATTTAACCTGACTAATATTGGGCGCCGATTTATTAGCTGGCAAAACCCGCCATCTAATAAACCAACACCCCTTGCATAAAATTTTAAATATTGTTCGCAAAAACCAGCTCACATATTTAAACCTTTTATTGCAAGTAGATGTTTTTATTATATTTTTCTATAACATAAAGTTGTATTATAAAATGTAACTTTTTTGAGCACAGTCCTATAATTAGGGAGTGCGCCCAAAAAAGTTACAAAAATTTATTTATCTACATTATATATAATTTTACCTACTATCCAGTAAGATTTTTCCCTTTTAACTTTTCCATTTTCGTCTCTATATGTTTTTGTTTTAGGTACGTCAATAACATATGGTATACCCTGCTCTTTAAAACTAGCATTAAAACTATTAGGACTTTTAAGTTGTTTTCTATCTTGCCTTAAGTCAATAAATTCAATTAATTCCTTTTGCTTATCTTTATATAATTTTTGTCCAGTAATTTCTTTGAGTAATTCTTCTAAACTCATGATTTCTGTAGTTGTCTCAAGTTCTAAAATAAAAGTTTTATCAACGCTTAATGCTGTTGCAATCATATTTTTATAATTAAAATTATTTTTCTTACTAAGAATTGCATTATATAAAATTAAATCTTCCTGATATTTTGTATACATACACTCATTAACAACCTTTTTTATACTATTATCAGTATTTAAAATATCATCAATAATCCTAGTATCTGTAAATCTTTCATTTTTAAATTTATGCTTTACATATTCCTCTTGTCCATGATCTAATAAATAATCTGCTCTTTCAAGAGAATTCGTAATTTTACTTTTAAATCCATTGATTCTCCTATTATCTTTATAGTTATAGAAATATAAATTTATTGATTCACCTTCACCTATCCGTTTTCTACCCAAACACTGAATAAATTCATCTGGATCAAATATATCTATTATAATATGCTTTACTGGAGTACCTTCTTTTACATTTACACCATTATCTAAAGCTGTAGTTATACATAGTAAATGGTTTTTAAACTCTCCGTTTTCTATTATATTAGTTCTTTCTTCCTCATTCTCAGTATCTTTTACATATTTATCGTAATATTGATTATACTGACTACAGATAAAAGCACCGTTATGTTTCTTACTTATTTCTAATGCTCTCTTGGCGCTGGTAAATAATAAGATCTGTTCCTCTTGGGGAATATCTTCTATAATACTATCTATACTTTCATATGTACTAAAGGCTGTTATATTTCTTATGTAACTATAATCTGTAGATAATTCATATTTGTAATCTATAATAATATCGTTACTTTTAAAATAATTCTCTAATATCCTTGGAGTAGCAGTTAATAGTATTTTGCATATAGTATTATCTTTTATCATTCTTTTAAAAGATAAATCTGTTTTTATATTGAACGTTGAATCTGAAAAATAGTATTGACTCTCATCAAATATTACGTAATCATAGTTATCAAAAGATATATTATTCAATATAAACGTTTCTATCTTCTGATAATTCATCACGGTTATATTACTAAATTCCCCTATATCTCTTTTAACTTGATCTTTTAAAGCATTTCTATTAGTTAAATAAAGAATATTACTTCCTTGTATGCTGCAATATGTATTTAAAATGTTTTTAATAAAATAACTTTTTCCCCTGCCCGTACCTGCTTTAATTAAAATTAAATTTCCTTTGCTCCATGATTTATATTCTTCTTGTATAACATCTGTAATTCATTTTTTCATCAATCAAACTTCCTTTCACAAATCATTTTTTATTAATTATATTTTCTACTTACCCATTGATGGAATACATTTTGTAATTCTTTAGAGTCTTTAAATTTTATATATACATCATTTTTACCACCAACACCAAATTCCACTGGTACTTGTCCATTTTCCAAATAAAAATTTGCTTGATCCATATTATAGATATATCTATAATCTTTTATTGTTTGATTCATAATTTAATATCTCCCCTTATTTTTTATAACATATTAATTTTGTTTCTTCCAATTTGGAAGAACTAAGTTATATCTACTGTTTTAGTTTTCCCACTTACTTTATGGGGCTGCGAGACGAAATCTTCACGATCCTCTGAAGGTACGTCAAGTAATGCATAAAGTTTTGATGTCGTTAAACCTGCCAACGTTGGCACATTTCCAAACTCTTTAGCCAATCTCATAAATTTATTAGCTGTGGTTTGGTGGAAATCAACTTTCCACAAGTTTTTGTCAGAAGTTAAATTGTAACAGCGTTGTTACATTTCCAAATTCTTAACCGGTTCAGAATTTGAAAATTCCTTAACCACTCGGAAGATTAATCCGAAACCGGTTGCGTATTGTTCTTACATCAACTCCTAATTCCTTAGCCATTTGTTCTTGAGTAATCAAACCTGCATTTTGCTTGTTTGATTTTCTGTCTCCACCTCTTGTAATCCCACAGAGTTTCTCATATTCCTGATAAACTTTACCTTGTTTTATCGGATTATTGGTCATTAAGATTATCTGTATGGGAACTTTATATTTGCTTCGGCGAAATTATTTCCATTAAGCAATATGTTGGACAATTAAATCATTTTGGTCACCAACATGTTGTCCAAATTTTGGACAACTAAATCATTTCCGTATATTGATTGTTCACAATAATCTGCAAAAATATTATAACCTAATACCTGATATAATCTCGTATCTCTCATTTGTTTTAGTTCTAAAGAAAATTCTACTAGTGCCTGTGCTGCTATCTTACCACTGTTTAATATTTTCTTATGTAAATCTTGTGCTGCTTGTACTTCTTCCACATTAAGTACTTTATCTTCCATTAAATCTTTTAATTGATTCAACTTTTTATTATTTATTTAGTAAGTATTTATCCCACTTGTCTTGTAATTCATTAAATAAATCATTTACTTTAAATTCTATATAAGCCTTGTATTTATCTATTCCGCATCCAGTTACAGACGCACCTTTATTAATAAATATATTTGCTTGATATAGATTAAAAAATCTTTTTTTCATCTAATTGTTATCTCCTTAATTTATATGTATCATCATTACCCTGCTTGAAATTCCACAGTGCTCACAAATTTGAAGTGTTTAAAAATATTGATTTATGCTTACTCTAAATACTTGACATCTTGGAGTAATTTAACTACTTTTTCAAAATTCTTTGTTCTCATATCTCTATCACCTAATATAAAATGTGATATTGTACTTTTAGCTAAATCCAATTGCTTAGCTATATGTATATATTTAATGCCTTTATCTGTGCAATAATTTATAAGTTGTTTTCGTACTCCTTCCTGACCATAATCCATTTTGATCTATCTCCTTTGTTAAAATTCTTTATTAAAGTTACTAAAGTTGCTTAAAAAAAATATATAAAGGGACTAACTCTAGTCCCTATGTACTCAAAAAAAGTTGCATGACATTAATTCCCCATGCGCAGTATATTATTTCAATTTAAAGGAGGCGGTGAGATTTGAACTCACATAAAATATACAAAATTACCAAATTAACACATAGTTCATTCGTGAATTTAGTTAAGTTTCATGTCTTAACTAAATAGATAAGGGGAGAAATAAATCTCCTCTTTCCTTATACCCACCATTTTTGAGACATTTTGACGATAACATTCTTATATTCGTTTTAGAACTATTTTTAATTTACATAATTTACAAGTCTGCACGTAAATTACAAAAACGCTCTTATTTTTCAGTTTCCAATTTTTTACTATCACCTTCTTTAAATACTGATAGAAATATATCTTTATCCAATTTATACAATATATTTAATAACTCTAATTTATACTTAAAATCAAATTTCTCTTCTAATATATCCATAATAATGCTATGTATTGTTTCTTTATTCATTATAAACTTGCTTAAATTGTCAAGATAAATAGATCGTACTTTACTTATCTTTCTATATTTTTCCTTTTGTTCTTCTTTATCATTATTGTCTACTTTATTATTATATGTGCTCTGTATCTCCTTAAATTTATTAATCATCTTTTTAGCAATCTCTATTATATTTTTCCTTTTTCTACTTTCAGCTTTACTGTCTATGTTATCAATGTAATTTTTAATAGGTTTAGCATGTGTAGTATCTGCTGGCTTAATTCCATTCATTATTTCTTGTAAATAATCCATTGGGCAATTGTACTTTATGAACCTAATTTTTTTATCTTTATCTTTCTTTTTACCTTTCTTTTTATTTTGACTTACATATTTAAAAAATAAAGGTTTAGATACATGTAATAGATTACTTTTGTTCAAGCTATCAATTTGCTCTTTTATATTTACATCATACATTCTCTTAGCATTGTCTATACAAATCTCTGATAAGATGGTACATATATCAATTTTCTCTAATAACTCATTCAATCTAGTATCATTTTTATCTTTACTATATAAATCCCAGTAAGTTGACATAAATAATTGTCCTAAATTTACTACAGTACCTATATTTTTCTGACTCTCTGCTAGTATATTATCTATTACTGCCATATCTTTAGTACCTACAGTATAAGAATTAATGTTTTTATTTACTCCATTCTCACAAACTCTATATTGGCTCTCTGGACTTTTAATATAACATTTTCTTGCTCTAGATAATAAAGTATCATTATTTATTAATAGTAAATTATCTGAATCACAATCCTGGCCTGATAATATTCTATTTATTGGAAAATTTATAGCATTTGTGTAAATGATGTTGTTAGTGAGATTAAAATATTTAGATATAAAATCATTATCTTTATTCTTAAGGATTAGTACGTTGCTTTGGCTTGTGTGTGGATTTCTAAATGAAACATACTCATTATTAAAAGGGTGTAGTTTTGTATAAGCTTCATTTTCCTTTAAGATCATTCTATCTTGCCATTTATCATAATCAAGGATTAACTCACCTTTTTTATTTCTATTTGTTGGTAATTGCTTCACGACATGATATAATAATTCCTTGCCATTTTGAACAATTGTTGTATAGTCCCCGGGTAATCTTATTTTCCCATGTTTTATATATTTAACATAATTATGGATATCTGATTTTCTTTTCTTTTTAAATAAGTCTGTATATATAAGTTGGTTATTATGTTTATATAGATCTACTATCATCTCATTAGTATTGTTATCATTTACGTTTTTAAATAAATAATCTATGTACACATCATTATTATTTTTTAACTTTTGTATGTAATTTACTTCAAATTCACTTAATTTCTTCATATCTTCTTGATCTAAAGGAATACTATTTAATTGCTGATATGACATTTGGTTTATTATATTTCCTTCTACATCATACCCTCTTTGGCTCTCATGTTCTACCTTCACGATACCGAAAATATGATCTTCATCTTCAATTTTTCTTTTCCAGTGATCCCACATCTTGGGTTTACTACCTTTTACCTTATTAAATTTTAAGGCCTTAAGGGAATTTGGTGTGGTTATCATAAGTATATCTTTAGCTAAAATTGTATCTCCAAACATATTAGTTAATTCCCATGTATCATAATCTATATGATGTTCTGTTGCATAATCCTTTAAAAATTGCTGTATATTAGTATTAAAAACTGCACATTTAAACATATGCTGCCTTAATAGTAAGAATCCAGTATTTTCATATTTTCCTACAAATTGACTCGAATCTAAAAGACCTTCGCCATCGAAAATATCATTTGTCATCGTATAATCATTTTGTTGCTTACTTACTAATAATACTGGTTTCTTATCTTTTCCCTCTGTATCTAAATTTTCTTGTGTGTTTTCAGCTTCGGCAGAAATCTGCACAACCTGAGGATTATCATTCTTTTCTTTTTCCTTTTCCACTATATTACAATTAATTTTAAATACAGATTGTACATCGTCTACAAGCAAAATATTTTTAGGATCTATTTTAATAGTGCCCTCGATACTACTGCTTACCAAGCTTTCGTAGGTCAGAAGACCTGGATAATCTATATCATTTTTACCTTCTAAAGTCATTCCTAATCTTTGCCATTTTATCATCTTATCTCTAAGTTGCTTCCTTATAAATAACACCTGGCCTGTCCGGCTCTTACTCGAGGTTCGACTATAGACTACATAATCAATTGTTTTTTTACCTATAATAAGAGAAAAGCCTTCTGTGTACAACTTTTTTCTCAAATCTTCTTGATTAATCTCTTGATAACTTGGATCTTGCGTTTTGCCAACGAGAAAATCTGTATATTCTTTTAATTTTTTATCATAATCTTGATCTTTCTCTAGCAGTTGACCGTCAACCTTTTGTTTTTCTAATTCTAATCTTTTTTATTTGTATATTCAATTATATCCTCAGCACTACGAATCTTTTGTCTAAATTTAACATTTATGATATCATTACTTATAATCTTGTTTCCATGCTTTTTAGTCTTTAATCCTTGCTTATAGAGTTTAATTAATTGTAAAGAATAAGGTAACATTCCTATATAATCCTTTTTAACTTCTTTATTCTCTTCATTTCTATATATGTTGTCGTAGATTTTTGAACCCTCAATTGATAATATGTATACATTCCTGTTTGTTTCTTCTTCCTTATCTATTTCCTTTTCCTCGTTTATATCTTCTTCGTTCAAATTTTCATCATTCCTTTTCTTAATTTTTATGGTTTGTCCACCATGTACAACCCAGTAATAGAGCCATTCTTAAATCTACATACCCTCTAATGCCCTATATTGAGTTTTAAGGTACTTTATTTTTGGCAATGCAATTATACCTATATCCAATTTAAAGCGTCTTATTGGATAAACTAGAGCCTTGAATTGTAGATAAGGGGGTGGTTGAAATCACCACTCACCCCCTATATAATTTATACTGGACTAATTTGGTAATCTATATGTCCCCAGTGTCCATCATCCATCTTACCAAATTTAAATGTTATATCTATAGTACCTCCATGCTGTCTATTTATCCAAATTACTTTATCGAATCTATTGCCCGGATAAAGTTCATCATCAATAGGACTTTCATCTTGGATATCTGAAATATTAGTGATTTTGCCTAGTCTTTCCCAACTAAAATATAAATCATTACCCTCTACCCTAATGTATTCTTTATATTTTGATGGTACTAAGTCAATTAATTGCTTAATTATAAAATACCCTTCAATATTTTCTTCTTTTTCACTTATAATGTCTATATCTTTCCTTACTTCTTGTAATACCTCTTCATAGGTATAGTTAACCTTTTCCATTTCTGCATTTATCTCCATATTTTATTTAGTTCCTTTCTAATTTTTCTTTTTTTATTGATTATAATATAGTTTGTATATAAGGTGGTGCCGAGAATTTGGCACCAATTATTTAAAATTCTTTTATATATCTCACTTCAATTTTTATTGACTTATCTTTGTACACTCTATATATCCTATCATTAAGGAAATCGACAACATCACCGCCATTCTTATTAAAAAATTCTTCTGCTTTGGAGTGTAAGAACTCGTCTCTTTCCTTCTCTGGTACTTCAGTAAGTTCTTTAATTGGTATTTTATTTTGATTCATAGTTAAAATCTCCTCTAGCGTCAGCCGCCACCTGTTATATTTTTTTATATTTATAATTAATTGTTACCTTATTATTCTTGTGCTTGTCCTTGTTTATTCATCTATGTATATTTGTAATATGGTGTTGTCTTCCAACTTAATTATTAATTCTTGCTCTCCATCTTGAAAATGCCCTTGGTAGTTGATAATTTTATCTAGTGGTATACTTATATACTCTTCAGTGGGAAATGAATAAATCATGATATACTTCCTGCCATCAATGTCTGGTTCAAGTCTCCAATTAAAGTTATTTATTATTCTAGTACCACTTATGTATCCAGGTCTGTCTTCACTTATAAGTACTGTTAGATTATTAAATTTATTAAATATCTCTTTTAACGCTTCATCTATATGATTACTTGTTATTTTTGGATCTATTGTTAATGTAATCAAAATTCCATCTTCTTTCTTAATTTTATTATTCTGTAATATCTTCTTTTCCTAAAATGAAGTCTAAGTAATCTTCCTGGTTATTAAATTCAATCTCCGTACTTCTGTTATTCTCTAGGTCGCTTTCATTTTTATATGTACTTACGTAGAAATAATTATTTCCACCCCCCCCATTAAATGGATTATCGTCTACACCCACTTCATAGTATTGGTAATTCTCTAAACCTTTTATGTTGTTAATCTCTCTTTTCATTTTTACTTATTCCTCCTATTTGTTTGATAATATTCATTACTCTTATATAATGCTTTTACATAATCATCCCAATCTGCATCTTTCCATATATCATCTTCTTCCTCTATAGCTTGTCCAATAAGATCACATTTTTGTAGCTTGTACTCTTGAAAATCAATAACTTTACCCGTAATTAAGCACCTCCTTGTATAATATTTTAATAACTTCCTAGTAAATTATAAAAAGTGATTGACAGTTAAACAATAAAAATGCTATAGTATAAACATACCAAGGGAACAACGTAACAACGACTTAATAAAAACAACATAAGTTCCCATAGAGTACAGCACTATAATTATATATTATTTTAAGTAGTTGTTAATGTTTATAGTGTGTTATGTCTATTGTATTCATCATCTAGTACACTAGTTTGTGGTACCTTTATTTATTGTATCATCATTTGTTAAAGTATACAATTAGCACAGTTTCTATATTGTGCTATTATAAGTTGTTTATAGATGTTTTTCTTCTATTTACTTCCAATAGTTAGTTATATCTAGTATATATAGCTTTTTTTGTCGTGTATTTAATTATCTTCTCTATTTATCATAGCTTCCTTATACTTTAACAGATTACCTGTTGTTATAGGTATATTAAAAATTCTTGCTAATACTATGAAGCTTGATAACACCTTAATATCCAATGTTTTAATCTCCTCTCGTTTACTTGATATTTATAATATACTACTCTTATGGTAGTATGTCAACATTTTTATGATATTTATTTTCTATTATAGTAGTATATTATCAAATTTATTGATTATATTAATAAATATATATATAATGATATTATAAATTATAAAAATAAGGATGAGATAAACCAATGTTTAAAATTAAAATTAGTGATTTACTTGGCAAATATAAGAAAACTCAATTATGGCTATGTGAAGAAACCGGAATAAGGCCGGCAACAATAAGTAATTATTACCATGAAAAAATAGTTAGAATTAATAAAGATGACTTAGAAAAGATATATAATCTATTTAAAACAATAGATCCTAATTTAAAAACTACAGATATGATTGAATTTGTAGATGATGATGTATTGTAAATTATAAAAAGTGATTGTTAATTAGAATGATTTAAATGTAACCATCTGAAGTATCGTGTTTTATGATGCCTTTGTGATAAAGTTTGCCCCATCATGTGCAAACCCTAGTAATATAGCCATTCTACAGCGTATACCTCTATATGGCTCCACAATAGATTATAAGGTATATATCTGCGAGTAATAGAATTGCACCTGAATCTGATTTAGATGAATCATAGGCTAATATAGAGCCTTGAAGGTTAGATATACGCTTGTGACACGTATGTGAGTATAGATAAATTAGAATATGTAATAAATTATAAAAAATATTATAACCGACTATAACAGAACGTACTACATCTAGGCTCCAATATTGCACCCTAAATTTGTGTGTGTTAAGGACTCAGTGTTTTCCTGCATTTGCAGCCAACTCTGGGTGCAATAAATTATAAAAAGTAAATCTATATATTAGGTAACATATTTGTGTCACCTAATATCACAGTAATTAACCTTTTCAAATATTTGAAACCCCCTGCTTTAAAAATCATAATATCTGCATAATTATTTTTCACATTAATTAATCTGAGGTTTCATATTTCCGTTTTTATATAGGATTAATGTTTTATTTATATTAAACGCAAAAATATTTAATTTCTGTGTATTGTTCGCACTAAACACACAATCCACTTTAACTCCATCCAATATATAAGATAAAATCAAATACCCCTTGGTTGAACTATTAGTCTTCTTAAATGCGAAGGCAAACACTCCCAAAGTAAGTAATCTTGCTACAGTTACATCCTTAGTTATATTCTCTTGGGTTTGATATCTGCATTCTATAATATCTGTATATGGTATTTTTATTTTATCAACTTTTCCAGGTATCGATACATCTATATAAATATAATCTTCGTTTGTTGTTTGTAATTTTACAAAAGAATTAGACTTAATAAATGGATGTCCACCAATATGAGTTGACGGTATTGTATCTATTATTTTTACATCTCCTAACAACTTTTTCTCTTGTTCTAACCTTGATTTAGCTATTGGAATATTTACTAAAATCCCAATTCCAAATACAATAACAATAACAAGTAAGATCGAACCAATTCCCAAATTCCTCATCTCCATTAATAATTCATTATTTTAACACTTTATTAATATTATTTTACTTGAATTTTGGATTAATTACAATAATTTTCTACTTTCTTCAAAATATTATATAATAATTCCTTATTCTTCTTAGCTATTGTATAATCAGTGTTATCGACCTCCACCCTAACTATTTTTCCTGGCTTTTCTTTCTCTTCTTGAAGCTCCTGAGATAGCTCATTATAGCTTTGTTGTAATACTTCATTAGACTCCTCTAATGTTTTAGCTTTCTCTTCAAGCTGCTTCTTTTCCTTTATCACTTTCTGCATCTCTCTGCTAGTCATCTCATCTACTGTTTTAGTTTTCCCACTTACTTTATGGGGCTGCGAGATAAAATCTTCTCTTTCCTCAGTAGAGACGTCTAAAAGTAACCAAAGTTTTTTTGTTCCCAAATGTAAACCCGAGTTTACATTTCCAAATTCTTTTGCGACTCTCATAAATTTATTTGCAGATTGTCTTGTAAACTCCACTTTCGTCTCTAAATAAGGTAGAAACTCACCATGAGGTAAATTTTCCTTTACTTTAATGAGCCTCTTTCCTATCTCAATAATGTTTTGTGCTGTTTGCTGCTTGTAGATTAATATCTCAGCAGTAACTTTGTCTATCTCCACAGTTGTTAATTTGTTATTGTCATTCAATAACTATCACCTCATTTTTATAATTTATCTTTGCTACAATTATCATTATACTCTTCTAAAGTGTTGCTAAAATGACAATTCTCGAATCGACTAGATTGTCGAGACGTCTTACCACTACTCATTTAGCGTATTAGATTTTCTTAAACTCTCTACATCTTCTATTATATTTAACCCACTCAGGAGTTTTCTTTTTTTTCCTACAGTAATACCCAAACTCCAAATACTCACATTTGGTACAGTTTGCTTTACCCTTTCTCTGGTACACTCTATTCTTTTTACCTATATTCTCTATTGATCCTAGGCTACTTCCTGTTTGACCTTTTCTATATACCATAATCTCAACTCCTATTTAGTTAAGTTTTTTTGATTATATACTTGACTTATGCTCCAAACCCTTTATAGTTGGGTAATGTCTGTGTTCTGAGCGATATAGTTTACCTACCTATGTAAACAAAAAAGAAAAAATCTTAATTATTTACATAAGTAGATAAACTATTAATTTATAGTTGGTTTAAAGCCTTGTGACTTCGCTTAATACCCCTCTTATTTACTGCTAATGCAATATCAACTTATCTTATAATACTTGTCCTATAAGTGCCTATATGGCTTGTTAATATCTACCTGATAATTATATCACCAAGTAACCTTTCCGAACCTTTAAATTGGTAGTCCTCACCTTGCACCATACGCATAAAGAAGGGTATATGCTTTTATGTATGGTAGTTGATTTTATGAAGTGGCTCAACTGACCTACTAGAAAATTTTATAGTTATTCTAGTCTATGGATAACTGACCTATCAGCCTAAAAAAGACAATAGGAAACTAAGCCTTTACAAATCCCATTTTTTTCAATATAATATAAGTATCGTATGAGAAATTTGTTAAGGTTTCATTTAACAATATTCAGTTTTATAAAGTAAGTCGGTATTGGTGGTACTGGCTTATTTTTTTATGCCATTTTTTAATCTCTGTAATGCTATAATATGAATCTGCTTGTCCTTGTTGTTTGTATCTCTCACAATCTGATATTCCAATGCTTTAATCTGCCTTAGTAACTTTGGTTTATCCTCTGGAACTATAACCTTTAACATATAAATCACCTCTTATTTTTTAGGTTTTAAATTCATGAGTGGTGAAAATTTTTGATAATTTTTTCTTATATCAGCATCTGTTAGATCCAAATATGCTGATTCCGTCACTTTAACTGATGAATGACCTAAAATTTTACTCAAAGTATATATATTACCTCCTGCCATTAAAAACCGTTTTGAAAAATTATTTCTTAATTGATGAGGACAAATATCATTTAAACTAATTCTTTTGCCATAATCTCTTATTTTCTTTTCAAAAGTTCTTATTAATAGCTGTGTACCCTTTGAAGTGCAAAATAACAGTTCTGATTCTACATACCTATCTTTGTACTGTAGCCATCTTTTAAGGTTCCTCTGCATGATCTGACTGAAATATACATACCTATTTCTTTTACCCTTTGTATTTTCTGCTGGTAGGAATATACTTCTGTAATTAATATCTAAATCTGTAGCTTTTATTGCTAAAGATTCTGATATTCTCATACCTGTGTCAAGTAATAGTTGAATAATAATATAATCACGATATTCATGGAATTTAGTTGTGTCGATATGCCTAAGTAATTCTGACATTTGTTCATCAGAAATAAAACCTTTTGGCTTTCTATCATTTTTGAATTGTTTAATATTTTTGACTATATCTTTCTTAATATAGTTTTGATCTTTTAGATAATTGAAAAACACCTTAATGTTTCTAATATAATTATTAATTGTTGTTAAAGATACTTTTTTACCATAATCATTTCTAACTTCTGGTTTATTAATTTTTAGACTATTCTTATCACCTACAACGGTATATTTACCTCTTTCTTTTATATAGTTTATATATTCTCTTATTGTCTTTTCTGAAATACTCGATAAGTTAACTATCTTTTTTTCTTCATTCGGATAATTAAAAAATAATCTTAATGTTTGCTCATAACTCATCATAGTTTTCTTAGATAAATCTTTAGATTCACAATAAATCATAAATTCATCTAATAGAATCTCCATATTTTTCATAAAAAAATAGACCTCCTCCATTCACCTAATGAATGAAAAAAGTCTATCAGTATTTTAATTATAGATTTATACACAATTTTTTACATTTTTGCTTCTAGCATAAAAAGCGAACCGTCTTAAACCCCTTACTGAGCTGCCATTCTAGCTTTATTTTTAAGTCTAAGTTTGTCTGCAATCATTGCTATGAATTCAGAATTAGTAGGTTTACCCTTTCCATTATGTATAGTATATCCAAATAGCTTATTTATAGTATCAACTTGTCCTCTAGACCAGGCTACTTCTATTGCATGTCTTATAGCTCTTTCAACACGACTTGCAGTAGTATTGTACTTCTTAGCTATAGATGGATATAATTCTTTAGTTACAGCAGATAGAAGTTCTATATTATTTACAACCATACTTATAGCTTCTCTTAGATACATGTATCCTTTAATGTGTGCAGGAACCCCAATTTCATGAATTATATTTGTTATTTCTGCTTCTAAATCCAAAGGTTCAGATTCTGTCACTCTTCTTTCTACAGTTTCTTCTGAAGTAGGCATTGTCTTTTTAATATCTGAATCTAAAATTGTATTATTAAACATTTGTCTTATTCTCTTAGTAAATACGTCCATATCGAAAGGTTTTACTACATAATAATCTGCTCCTAAAGTTATTGCTCTTTGAGTAATCTTATCTTGCCCTACTGCTGATAATACAATTATACTAGGTGTTGGATTTATGTTCATATTTCCTAGTCTCTCTAGTACTCCTAATCCGTCCAAATGTGGCATTATTATATCTAATATAACTAAATCTGGTTTCTTTTCTTCAATTAATTTTAATGCCTCTATTCCATCTTTCGCAATTCCTACTACTACTATATCACTTTGATTTAATAGATAATCATTTAAGATATTACAGAATTCCTTATTATCATCTGCTATTAATACACTTATTTTAGATTGTTCCATTTTTAATACTCCCCTTTATTACCATATTATCACCGTGTTCTCTGCCATATTTTTACACTTAAATATATTCGACAAATCTTCAATAAAACCTTCTTTATTATATAAATTATTTTTTTATTAAATTTATTTTATATTTCTTTTTTTATTAAATAAATTATATTTCTTTTCTATTTTATTATTAAATCTATTAAAAATCAAGATATTTTGTAAATTTTTACTATAATAATTTATTTTAACATTATTTATAAGGGACTTTAGAAATTTGTCTAAAGTCCTTTATAATTATTTTATTATCCCTGCATCCTTTAACATCCATTCTATATATATACCATATCCTACATCGGGTTTATTTATAAGAACGTGTGTTACAGCACCTATAATCTTATTATTTTGTATTATAGGACTACCACTCATTCCCTGAACTATACCACCAGTTTTTTTAAGCAATTCAGGATCTGTAACTTTAATAACCATACTTTTAGCTCCCGGTGAATCTTGAGAAAGAAGCCTTTCAATTTTTATATTATAAAGTTTAGGTTGTTCGCCGTCTATTGTTGTGAGTATTTGTGCATCTCCCTCTTTTATTTCATTCCTAAGTCCTACTTCCATAGGCCTATTTAATTTATCATTCTTTAACACTTTAAGTGTAGTACCATATATACCAGAAATAGTATTATTCTTAATGTCTCCTAATGGATTATCTTCATTTACAAAAATCCCTCGTACTTCTCCTGGATTACCTTTAGCTCCTTTTTTTACAGATATAATTGATGAATTTATTATATTTCCATCTTTAACCTTTAACATTGTACCAGTATCTGCATCAGTTATTGGATGACCTAATGCAGCAAATTTCCCCGATTCTTCGTGATAAAAAGTAAGTGTTCCAACACCTGCTGTAGAATCTCTTACCCAAAGTCCTAATTTATACTTATTATCTGTATCACTTTTCACTGGTTGAATTTCTTTATCAAAACTATTACCTTCTCTTATTACAGTTATCTTTAAACTTGAATTCTTACATTTATTTAGTTTTTCCGAAACACTTTTAGAATCATTTATATTTTCCCCATCAATTTTTATTATACTATCTCCAATTTGTACACCTGCTTGCGCTGCTGGACTTGTAACCTTTCCATTTTGTGAATCAATATCAGATAATCCTACTACTAAAACTCCTTCTGTATTTAATTTTATACCTACTGGTTGACCTCCAGGATAAACCATTACTTTAGGTACTATTTCTAAATTTACAGTTTTTATCGGTAAAATACCTAATAAATTCACAGATCTTTTTACTATAGTTCCATTTTTCTTATTAATATTTTGTTTTAATACTGAAACATCCTCATTATTTACCTTTAATATTGAGTTATAATTTATATTTTCTCCCTGTCTTACATATATAGTTTCAGGTATATTTCTTAAGTTCATAAAGGTAATTAAAGTTAAAATAATGATAGAAGTTAAAATAGAGCATATAATTTTCAACTTTTTGTTTTTCATGCTTTTAACCTCCTGTTTTCCTAAGATTATAACTTTAAGTTACCCTTCTGAATTTTTATTATGCTATTATAACAATGCATTATTAGTTAATACTTTGATGCTTATACTAAAATAGTAATATAGGAAAAATATCAATAAAAAA
>NZ_BAEV01000032.1 GCF_000246895.1 Clostridium arbusti SL206
TTTTTACATATCCTTTTGTTATTTATATAGGATCATCAGATAAATCATTTTTCATAATAGCAATTTCTCTTCTCTTAATAAGATCATTTATAACATTAAAAATATTATATCCACAATTTGGTTTTGAAAACTTCATGCAATTATGTTTCATTAATTCCAAAGTTTTAGGTGAAAAAAGGAGTTTTTCTATTTTTTCTTTGCAATTAGTACCATCACCAATGCTAATCCCCAGGTTGTGTTTTAATAAAAATTCTTCATTTTTCTCTTCTTGACCAGGTATAGGAGAAAAGAGAACTAAAGGTATTTTACATATTAAGGCTTCGGATATAGTTAAACCACCAGGTTTTGTAATGAGAACATCACTACATTGCATGTACTTATTGACAGCTTTAGTAAATCCAAGTATTCTAGTTTCTACTTTAGAATTTTTACTAATGGATGTTAGTTTTGTATAAAGTCTTTTATTACTTCCTGCAACCACTATTATCTGAATATTTTCTGTGGAATCAGCAAGCTGAGAATATATTGAAGATATTCTTCCCATACCAAGACTTCCGCCCATTATAAGTATGACTTTTTTATTAGGATCTAATTTTAATTCTCTGAGAGTTTCATCTTTATCATATAATGTAAAAAAACCAGAAAGTACAGGAATACCTAAATCAAATATAGAGTTTTTATTTATACCTCTGTGAACCATTTCTTCTATCATATCATTATTGGAAACTATATATGAGTCAACTTGTGGATATATCCAAAAGCTATGAGGTGCATAATCTGTAATTATACAAACAATGGGTATATTAATTTTATTTTTCTTTTTCAATATAGATACCATTTCTACAGGGTACCAGTGAGTACATATTATTATGTCCGGTTTAAAATTATTTATGGCAGGTAATATCTTATAAGCCATAATTTCAGTTAACTTACTTTTAAAAGATGATATACTAGCATCTTTATCATTATCTTCTGTGAATTTATAGATTTTTCCAAATAAAGATGGTGTAATTTTTAATGTATTTAGGTATCCGCCTACTAAAACTTTATTTAAAATTGGATTTATATATCGTATTGTATCCAATATTTTAATTTCTGAGCCTGGTTCAAATTTTAAAATATAGTCTTTAACTGCAAGAGCCGCATGTTTATGCCCTCCGCCTGCTGAAACTGAAAGTATTAAAGCTCGCATTATATTTTCACCTTTCAATTAGATTAAACTGTAAATATTAATTATATATGCATACATTATATTATACAACTTAATTATATAGGATATTAATTCAATTATATAAAATTTAGCATAAAGTATAAACATTTTTCTGTGCTTTTTATAAAAATTATTACTGTATAACTATTATTTGATGAATAAGGTAAAGGATAAATACAAATAATAGATTAAAATAAAGGCTTATAAACAAAGGAGATTTTTGCAATGAATACAAGTAAAAAGAGAATAGTATATACTATAACAGTAGCCTTAATTGTAGTATTTTCAACTACCTTTGCAATTCTTATGACTCTTGAAAGAATTGATTATAGAAATTATTTAATGGGCGAATACAGTAAAAGTATGTATCAATTAATAAACTCAGTTGAAAATATAGGAAGTAATCTGGCTAAAGTTCCTGTACTTGGTTCAAAGGATCAAGATATTGTTGCATTAGAAGAAATATTTAGATACTCATCTATAGCTAATGACAAGTTACACTCACTTCCTATAGATGAACAGCAATTAAGTGGAACTAGTAAATTTATAACTCAAGTAGGGGATTTCTGCTATACATTAGGTAATAAGGCTACTCAAGGAGGAGAGCTTTCAGATGATGATATAGCAAAAGTTGAAATGTTAAAGAAGCAATCATACACTCTTGAAAATCAACTTAAAAATGTACAAAACAACATAAATAATGGTGATGTTAAGTGGGGAGAAATAAGAAAAAAGGCTAGTGGAGCACTATTAGCTAGTAACAATGACAGTTCATTATCTAATAACTTTGAAAGTATTCAAAAACAAATAGTTCAATATCCTTCACTTATATATGATGGACCATTTTCAGATAATAACTTAGAAATAAATCCAAAAATCAATTCAGCAAAAGATGTAACAGCAAGTGAAGCTGAACAAGTTGTAAGAAAAGCTATTGGAAATGACAAAATAGAAAGCGTTGAAAGACAACAAGATGTAAATAAACAGAAAATTCCTTGCTACAATTTTAACGTTAATATAAAAGGTAGAGATAAGGATGCTAAAGTATCTTGTGAGATTACTAAAAAAGGTGGAATGATATATTATATTTTAGATAATAGAAATATTGATAAACCTAAGATAGATGTAAATAAAGCACAGGATATAGGAAGTAAATATCTAGCTGATATGGGATATAAAAATATGACACCTACATATAGCTTGATCTATAATAATACTGCTATTATAAGTTACATTTATAATATAGGCAATACAGCAGTATATCCAGATCAAATAAAACTTAAGATTGCACTGGATAATGGAAATATAATTGGTATGGAGTCAGCAAAGTATCTTACAGCCCATGATGAGTCTAGAACAATACCAAATGAAAATACTCTTATAGGTGAAGATAAAGCTAAGGAAAGAGTTAGCAAAAGGTTAAATATTACTACCTCTAGATTAGCTATTGTACCTACAGAGGCAAATAAAGAAGTGTTATGCTACGAATTTGTAGGAAACTACAACGGAGATTCCTTTATTGTGTATATAAATGCACAGACAGGGTATGAGGTAAGAATACTTCAAATAAGAAATACACCAAATGGTAAGCTTACAATATAATATAATCATATGATATAATAGAACCGCAGAAGAAGAAAACTTAACTTACTGTGGTTCTTTTTTTAGTAGTTAGTAAATTGTAAAATATAGTTAGACATATGAAAATAAATAGTAAGGCATGTGAAAATAAATAACAAGTCAAAGATGCGAGGTGTATTTTGAATTATACAATGAAACAGGTTCTGATGATAGTGGTGCTATCAGAAGGTTCTGTTGACGTAGTAGGATTCAAAATAGACTAGCATACTGACTAGTTATTTATTTGAATATGCCTAAGTTAAAGATCACAGGTCTATTAAGATTTAATTATTTTTAGAGGAGAGAATTTATATGAAAAAGAAAATAGCTATATTATTTGGTGGAAAATCAACTGAACATGAAGTTTCAAGAGTATCAGCATCAGCTGTACTTAGAAATATTGATATATCTAAATATGATGTTTATCCAATAGGAATAACAAAAAGTGGAGAATGGTTTGAATATACAGGAAGTGTAGAGAAAATAGAAAATGGACAATGGGAAAAAGATGAATATTATAAGAAGCCAGAGGGACAGGCGGTTTTGTTTAATAAAGAAGTAGATGTAGTTTTCCCAGTACTTCACGGACTATGCGGAGAAGATGGTACAGTTCAAGGATTGTGTAGACTTATAGATATTCCATGTGTAGGACCTAATGTTATGTCTTCAGCGGTATGTATGGATAAAGTTTATACTAAATATGTATTAGAGAACTTTGGAATAAAGCAAGCCGATTATGTAGTAGTAACAGCAATAAAGTATAGTGAGAATAAAGACCAAATAATAAAAACAATAGAAGAAAAACTAGATTATGATGTATTTATTAAACCTTCAAATAGCGGATCTTCAGTAGGTATTACTAAAGCACATAATAAAAAAGAGTTAATGGATGGAATAGAGGAAGCCTTAAAATATGATAGAAAAGTTTTAGTTGAAAAAGCTATTAATGCTAGAGAAGTAGAAGTAGCTGTACTTGGAAATGATAAACCACAGGCTGGAGTACCGGGTGAAATACTTCCTGCTAAAGAATTTTATGATTATGAAGCAAAATATGAAGATGCAGAATCAAAATTGATGATACCAGCAAACATGAATGATAAGGAACTAGAGAAAATAAAGGAACTTGCTACAAGAATATATACAGATTTAGACTGTGCAGGTATGGCAAGAGTAGATTTCTTAGTAGATAAAGTAACTTCAGAAATATACTTAAATGAAGTAAATACTATACCTGGATTTACCAAGATAAGTATGTATCCTAAAATGTGGGAAGCAGCAGGGAAGTCTTATAAAGATTTAATTAGTGAACTTATAGAATTTGCCGTAGAAAGAAATAACAATTAGTAATTGTTTGCAAAATAATGTTGATTTTCTAGTTGGCTAGTGATTTAATATTCATAAAGCAGAAAAGATAACTTTATATTATGATTGGTTTATCTGATGACTAGCAGCTGTAACACTCCCATCGCACTCTGTGAAAGCGATTCACACAAAATCTAAGATTTTGGTTCTTTGCTTTTCTTTAAGTGGGAGATAACAGCTGCACGTCCCTAGATAATTCATCTAAACTTAGTGGGAGAAACACACTCCAACTAAGTAAGATTCATTGATATTGAGGAGATAAAAAGATGAAGAAAAAAGCTATTATAACTATTTCCAGTATACAAGGAGAAAAAGAAGATGCTGTAGAGGTTGTTACTCCTGGAAGCTTTTATGAAGAGGATAATTCTTATTATGCTGTTTATGAGGAAACTGAAATATCAGGTATGAAGGGAACTACTACTACATTGAAAATAAATCCACAAGAGCTTATATTGTTAAGAGAAGGTACTACAAATGCTAATATGCACTTTGCTCATGATTCGAATAATTTATCTATGTATGATACACCGTATGGTACCTTAAGAATGGAAGTAATTACAAAGGAGATAGATATAGCTGTGAATGATGAGGGTGGAGATATAGCTGTGAAATATGATATGAATATATCTGGTCAAAAAGTTCCGGGCACATCTCTTGATATAAATATAAAAGTGCAATAAGGCATGTGAAAATAAATAATAAGTCAAAGATGCGACGAATATTTTGAATTATACAAGGAAACAGGTTCTGATGATAGTGGTGCTATCAGAGGGTTCTGTTAACGTAGTATGATTCAAAATAGACTAGCATACTGACTAGTTATTTATTTGAATGTGCCTAGCATCATGTTGATTAAAAGGGCTGTTCTTCAATAGAAGAACAGCCCTAGATAATTTATTAAAATAATTTATTTTAATGATGCTTTTATAAAATCTCTGAAAAGTGGATGTGGTTTATTTGGTCTTGATTTGAATTCAGGATGGAATTGAACTGCAACAAACCAAGGATGATCTTTAATTTCCACAATTTCTACTAGTCTTTCATCTGGACTTGTTCCTGAAAGTATAAGTCCTTTTTCTATTAAACTAGTTCTATATTCATTGTTAAATTCATATCTATGTCTATGTCTTTCATAAATAACTTGTTCGTCGTATGCTGACATAGCATTTGTGTCTTTAGATAATTTACATGCATATAATCCAAGTCTCATTGTGCCGCCTTTTTCATCTATATCCTTTTGATCAGGCATTAAATCTATAACTGGATGTTTAGTATCAGGAAGTATTTCTGAGCTATGAGCATCTGAATAACCTAATACATTTCTTGCATATTCTATTACTGCACATTGCATTCCTAAACAAATTCCGAAGAATGGTACTTTATTTTCCCTTGCCCATCTTATAGATTCTATTTTACCTTCTATACCTCTATCTCCAAAACCGCCAGGTACTAATACTCCATCTACATCTTTTAATATATATCCAACATTTTCAGCAGTGACATCAACGGAGTTTATCCATTTTACATTTACGTTTGCTCCATTTGCAAGCCCACCATGACCGAGAGACTCTACTACAGAAAGATAAGCATCATGTAATTCAACGTATTTTCCTACTAGAGCTATGGTAACTTCTTTAGATAAGTTCTTTAGTTTATCTACCATTTGTATCCATTCACTATTATCTACTTCCTTATTGCATCCTAAACTAAGTTTTTCGCAAACTAAATTATCTAATCCTTCATTATGAAGTAATAATGGAATTTCATATAAATTTTCTGCATCTAGATTTTGTATTATAGATCTTCCATCTACATTACAGAATAAACCGAGCTTATTTTTCATATCTTCTGATAATTCTTTTTCTGAACGACATACTATTATATCAGGTTGAATACCTATACTTCTTAATTCCTTTACAGAATGCTGAGTTGGTTTTGTCTTTATTTCACCTGCTTTTCTTAAATAAGGTACAAGTGTTACATGTATAAAGCATGAATTTCCACTTCCAACTTCATATTTTATTTGTCTTATAGCTTCTAAGAAAGGAAGGGATTCTATATCTCCGACAGTTCCGCCTATTTCAGTTATAACGACATCTACGTCTTTTTCTTTAGCAACTCTATAAACTCTGTCTTTAAGTTCATTTGTTATGTGAGGAATTACCTGAACTGTTCCACCAAGGTAATCACCTTTTCTCTCTTTAGATATAACAGACCAATAAACCTTACCAGTGGTAACATTACTATTCTTACTTAAATTTTCATCTATAAATCTTTCATAGTGTCCAAGATCCAAATCTGTTTCAGCACCATCATCTGTAACAAAAACTTCTCCGTGTTGGTATGGACTCATAGTTCCAGGATCAATATTTATATATGGATCAAATTTTTGAATAGAAACTTTTAATCCTCTATTTTTAAGCAATCTTCCAAGTGAAGCCGCTGTTATTCCTTTACCTAATGATGAAACAACGCCACCAGTTACAAAAATATATTTAGTAGTTTTCATTTAATAATCCTCCCAATGTAAAACAATTATATAAATTTAAAACATATAACATTAAAAATATGAAAAATTAGTTGACAAACCCATAAAATAAATCTATAATAGAAATTACCCTACAAAATATTTAAAATGGGATTGTTGTGTTCTTACTAACATAAATAACATTGTAACATATATATTTATGTTTTTCTACATTTTTTTTATTTTTTATAATGATTTTTTTATGTCGTCTTCGATTTCAAAATATTCATCTCTAAAATTCTTATTTATAAAAAATTTTTCTTTTGCCTTTTTAAAATTATAATTCAAAGATTTCTTACTGTAATTGGGGAAGTAAGTATTTATTACATCTAAATTCATACATTTATATTTATTTAAAAGTAATAAAAGCATGTATTTGGAATTTCTATCCTTTAATATTTTTATAAGCTCATCTTGAGAGATATTTTTATATTCACATATAAATTCAATTATTCTTTGGTATTTACTATTAATTTCCATGTGCAACACCTCATTTAGAGTATTATCCAAATATTGCAAAAATAAACTTGCCTTAAATAAATTAAATCTAATAAGGCATATGAAAATAAATAGTAAGTCAAAGATGCGACGTATATTTTGAAGTCTACAAGGAAACAGGTTCTGAGGATAGTGAGCTATCTGAAGGTTCTGTTGACGCAGTAGGATTGAAGCAAGTTCTTAATTCAGGTGGGGATTCTTTTACCCCATCTGAATTTTAGAACTGCAAATGCATGGCTTACTTGGCGTTGAACTCCCCCTTGAAGAAAAGCAGAGTGCGTGGGAGACTTACGCCAAGTTAGTCAGGTCAAAATAGACTAGCATACTGACTAGTTATTTATTTGAATATGCCTAAATGATGAATTTAATATATAATTCTAATATTTTACTGGGGATAATTTGCCAATAACGAAGTAATCATGTTGATTTATAGGGAAAAGGTGAGGCAAGTAATATTGTTAATGTAAATATTTTTCATTGATTTTAAAGGAATTTTTAAAGAACTATAGAATAAATATATTAAGTAAGATAATATAAATCACAGATTTTATTTTGATAAGGTAATTGGGGGTGTGGAGTTATTGATATATGATACTAACCTAAGTCTCGCTTTAAAAAGTGAAATAGGACAATATGAAATTAAAAAAATTGTGCTATTTGGAATAAATAACAGTGATACTAAATTTGAAAATCTATATATTAAATATACTGGAAATAGAGAAATAAAATTCAAAGTTAAATGCCCAATATGTCATAAATATCATTATTATACCTATAAGTTAGAAGATTTCTTTAAGAAAACAATACTTATAGGTGGTTGTGAGGTTTTAGGAGACCCAATATTTTTTGTGGGTAAAACTAAACAGATAAATGAAAGAATAAATAAATATATGAAAATTAAAAATAAAGTATGCGCAATGATATAAGTATAGGGTTTCCTTATACTTATTTATGTTACGTGCATTATAAAGTAAACAAGAAGCTATAATATGTATGAAAACGTAACAGTTAAACTTGAAAAGTTGTTACACTATGTTATTATTATAAGTAGAGAAATAGATTATTCATATATATAATGGGGTTGTAAAATCAGGTATCTATAATGATGGAGGAAATCATGAACGAAGATATGGAAAAATGTGAAGATAATTTAAAGGAACTTTGTAATAAAATGATTTGTTTATTGGATCAACTTAGGGATAAAGGACTTATACATGAGGAAGAATATAAAAGACAAGTAAATCTAAAAAAACGATTTTTAAATAATACATATTAGTATAGAAAAATACAATATGAATTTGTATTTATTATATTATCCTGCATTTTTTTATGTTATATTCTGAAAAATAATAATCTTTAAATTTTTCTATTCTACTAATATTTCTTTTGTTTACATTCTCTCTGATCCCACCTTTTATTAATTGTTGAATTTTATAATATAAGTATAGTATAAAAATTTCATTTTTGTTCTAAAATGAAAAGAAAAAGTGATATGATTTTGTAGATAATTTGAAATATCTATTGTTTTAATGTGACTTTAAGGTTATTATTAGTAGAATGAATGGAAATTTTTAAAGTGTTAAAGTTTTTGTTGTTTTTATGGATGAGAAGTAAAAAATAGGTTATAATCTATAAAAGTTAAATTTCATATCTGATAATTCTTTGCAAATTCCCTAATGATTGATTCTAAAATATAATATGGAGGTGTTGTCTTTTTGTTTAGCGTTGACTTGGAAAGTAAGACTCTCGTACAACTTAAAGAAGTGGCAAAAGGGCTAGGAATAAAAAATATTTCAAAATTTAAAAAGAAGGAACTTATTGAAGAGATTAAAAGGGTTTCTCCGGTTTCTATAAAGAAAGATGGAGTTGTACTTAGAGAAAAAATATCTCCAAAAATAAGCGAAAATGTAAATAAAAATAGTGATGCTAAAAATAAAGAAGATGTAATCGTTAATGCTAATGAGACGTCAACAGTATCAAATGTAAAAGGTGCAGTTCAGTTAAAAAATAATACAGTTGAAACTACTAGTAATAAAGTTAAGGATGCTAGTAATAGAGTTGAGAATAACAGAGTAGAATCTACGAAAAAAGTAGAACCTAATAATAAGGTTCAGTCTACTAGGGTTTATGATAGGAAAGAATCTCAGGATACTAAAAATAATCTTGAACACCCAAAAAGTAGCAGTGAAAAATTTGTAAGAGAAGAAAAAGATGATAAATTCAAAGAAATGATACATGAATCTAATTCTGCAAAGGGTGTTTTGGAATTAGTAGATAATAATAATTTTGGATTTTTGCGTGGTAAAAATTATTTAACTAGTACAGATGATATATATGTATCTCCATCTCAAATAAGAAGATTTAATTTAAAAACTGGAGATGAAGTTGAAGGTAAGGTTAGAATACCTAAAGAAGGTGAAAAATTTAAGGCGCTTCTTTATGTGCAAAGTGTAAATGGTGAAAATCCAGAAAAGGCTGTAGGTAGAAAACCCTTTGAAACATTGGTTCCCATTTATCCAAATAAGAGGCTTAAACTTGAAAAGAATAATAAAGAATTATCAACAAGACTTATGGATATTATGTCTCCTATTGGAAAGGGACAAAGAGGTCTGATAGTTGCTCCGCCTAAGGCTGGAAAAACTACACTATTAAAAACGGTAGCACAGAGTATATCTTATAATCATCCAGAGGTTAAACTCATAGTACTTCTAATAGATGAAAGACCGGAAGAAGTTACTGATATGAAGGAATCCATAAAGGGTGAGGTTATATATTCAACTTTCGATGAGGAACCAGAGCATCACACAAAGGTTGCATATATGGTTTTGGAGCGTACTAAGAGAATGATTGAACAGGGTCAGGATGTAGTAATACTTCTTGATAGTTTAACAAGGCTTGCGAGAGCATATAATTTAACTATAACTCCTACAGGAAGAACTTTATCAGGAGGTCTTGATCCAGGTGCATTAATAATGCCGAAAAAATTCTTTGGAGCAGCTAGAAACATAAAAGAAGGCGGAAGTCTTACCATACTTGCTACGGCACTTATAGACACAGGAAGCAGAATGGATGACATGATTTATGAAGAGTTTAAAGGTACAGGTAATATGGAAGTCCATCTTGATAGAAGACTTCAAGAAAGAAGAATTTTCCCAGCTATTGATATTTATAAGTCTGGAACTAGAAAAGAAAAACTTCTTTTAGCTCAGGAAGAATACGATGCATCATACTTAATTAGAAGAGTGTTATATAATGAGAGTAGTACTCAAAGTGTAACTGAAAAGGTAATAAATCTTTTGAGTTCAACTAAGACCAATAAGGAATTTACAGATATTATAAACAAAGAAAAATGGGAAAGATAAAAATCTTTCCCATTTAATATTACTAAAACGTAAATTATAATGTTATTCTTCTCCTGATAAGTTGAATTTCTTTCTGAATCTTTCAACTCTACCACCAACGTCAACTAGGTTCTGACGTCCAGTGAAGAAAGGATGGCATTTTGAACAAATATCTACTTTAAGTTCAGTTTTAGTTGAACCTGTTGTAAAAGTATTTCCACATGCACATTTAACAACTGCATCATGGTGATACTCTGGATGTATGCCTTCTTTCATGTTTTTCACCTCTTTCAATACACGATAAATAACTACAATATCAACTTTGATATTATACCACATGTATTCAAACTTAGTCAATATGTATAAAAACTACTCTTTAATAAATTATGGAATTCTGTTAAAATGTATTATGTTTATAGCAGGTAATTAAGGGGGAAATATTGTATGTACGGACCGAAGAATCATGGATGGATAGAAGTAATAGTTGGACCAATGTATAGTGGGAAATCAGAAGAACTTATAAGAAGGATAAGAAGAGCAAAGATTGCAAGGCAGAAGGTACAGGTATTTAAACCTGAAATTGATAATAGATACAGTATAGAAGATGTAGTGTCGCATTGTGGTGAAAAAGAAGAAGCTATTCCAGTTAAGGATAGTAAAGAAATAGTTAGGCTTCTAGAAGATGATTCGGATGTAGTAGCAGTGGATGAAGTTCAGTTTTTTGATAAAAATATAGTTGATATTTTAACCGCAATTGCAGATAATGGTAAGAGAGTTATTTGTGCAGGTTTAGATATGGATTTTAGAGGAAATCCCTTTGGATGTGTTCCAAGTCTTATGGCTATAGCGGAATTCGTTGATAAAATACAGGCAATATGTATGTGTTGCGGCAACCCCGCTACAAGAACCCAGAGACTTATAAACGGTAAACCTGCTAATTATTATGATCCTATATTATTAATAGGAGCTAAAGAATCCTATGAGGCACGATGTAGAAAGTGCCATTGTGTCCCGAAAGATGAGGTGTAAAGATGGATGAAAAGCATTCTGTAGGCGGTCAAGCTGTAATTGAAGGTGTCATGATGAGAGGAACTAAAGGCATTGCAACTGCAGTGAGAAAGGAAGATAATACCATAGAATTAAAGGTTGAAGATATAGTATCTTATACTAAAAGAAATAAATTTTTAGGACTCCCTATTATAAGAGGATTCGTATCTCTTGTAGATTCTATGGTTATAGGAATAAAAACTTTGAATTATTCAGCGTCTTTTTTTGAGGATGACGAAGACAGTGAGCCTTCTAAATTTGATAAATTTTTAAATAAGATATTTAAAGAAAAAGCCAATGATGTGGTAATGGCCATATCTTTGTGTATATCTATTGTTTTTGCCGTAGCAGTTTTTTTTGCATTACCTACTTTTGCAGCTAATATATTTAAGGGATTAAATATTCATAATGCAGTAGTTTTAAATCTTTTAGAGGGAGTAATAAGAGTAGTTATTTTTGTTTTATATTTATTTTTTATTGGAAAAATGAAGGATATACAGAGGGTTTTTCAGTATCATGGTGCAGAGCATAAAACTGTATTTTGTTATGAGCACAATGAAGAACTAACTCCTGAAAATGCTGCAAAATATTCTAGATTTCACCCAAGATGTGGGACTAATTTCTTGTTTTTAGTTATGATAATAAGTATATTGGTTTTTTCACTTACCGGATGGAATTCCTTTATTTTTAGAATTCTTTCAAGAATAGTATTACTTCCTATTGTATCGGGGGTAACCTATGAAGTGATAAAATGGATGGGAAGAAGTCATAGTGAATTAGCAAAGGTGTTTTCATATCCAGGGCTAATGCTTCAAAAGCTTACAACTAGAGAGCCAGATTATAGTCAATTAGAAGTTGCTATTAAGGCTTTAAAAGCAGCAGAAGGAATAGAAGATGAAGAAGACATAAATGATATAGAAAATATAAATGCTATAAAAAATATGAAATTGGCAGAGGATACAAAGATATAGAGGATTAAAATGAAAATACAACAACTTTTAACACTAGGCTACGATATATTAAAATCAGAAAATATTGAAACTTACATGATAGATACTCAGCTTATATTAAGTAAGGTTTTAAATAAGGATAAATTGTTTATAATTACAAATAGGAATTTAGATGTAGAAGATTGTAAATCAAAAGAATTTCTTAAACTTATGGAATTTAGAAAGCAAAAAATGCCTGTAAAATACATTCTTCAAAGTACAGAATTTATGGGTATTGACTATTTTGTAAAACCAGGAGTACTTATACCAAGAAATGATACAGAAATTCTTGTAGAAGATGCTATAGATGAGATTAAGACTAGAAATTTAAAAAGTCTTTGTGATGTATGCTGTGGTAGTGGAGCCATAGGAACTTCTATAGCTCATTATATAGAAGATTTACAAGTAAATTGTTATGATATTTCAGATGTTGCACTAGAAGTTACAAAGATAAATATAGAAAGACTTGATCTAGAAAAAACAGTTCGGGTATTTAAAAGTGACTTACTTAGTAAGCCTATAGAAGATAAATGCAGTTTTGATATTATAGTTTCTAATCCTCCTTATATAAAGAAAGATGTTATAGAGACTTTAATGGAAGATGTAAAAAATTACGAACCATTTATAGCTCTTTGCGGTGGAGAAGATGGAATGGATTTTTATAGAAGAATAATTAAAGAATCGAGGAAAGTTTTAAATCCAGGTGGCTTTATAATCTTTGAAATAGGATATGATCAGAGAGAAGAGGTAACTAAACTATTAGAAGATAGTGCTTTTGAAGATGTAATTTGTATTAAGGATCTTTCTGGAAATGACAGAGTAGTTAAAGGAAGTTTATTGAAAAATTAAATTTATGTGGTTATAGGAAACATTATATGTTATAATATAGAATTAGTAAAATATAAGGCATTTTCAAAGGTGCATATTATGAAAATATGTATAAGGTTCTACTAAATATTTCTTTGAAAATTCCTGAATACGGAGTGATAATAATGCTTGAGAGACTCGATTTTATAGAGAATAAATATGAAGAATTATCAATTAAAATAAGTGATCCAACTGTTATGGCAAATCAAAAAGAATGGCAGAAACTTTGTAAAGAACATGCAGAAATGGAAACCATAGTAACTAAATATAGACAATATAAAGAAGCGGAACAAGGTCTTAAAGATGATCAAGAGATGTTAGGCGAAAAGATAGATAGAGAATTAAAAGAAATGGTTGAAGAAGAAATAAAAGAGCATCAACAAAATATAATTAAATACCAGGAAGAACTTAGAATACTACTTCTTCCAAAGGATCCAAATGATAATAAAAACGTATTTGTGGAAATAAGAGGCGGTGCTGGCGGAGAAGAAGCTGCCCTATTTGCTGCTAATCTTTTTAGGATGTATACAAGATATGCAGAAAGAAGAGGTTGGAATATAGAGATCATGAGTGCTAATGAAACAGATATAGGTGGATTTAAAGAAATTGTATTTATGATAAAAGGTGCAGGCGCATATAGCAGACTTAAATTTGAAAGTGGTGCCCACAGAGTTCAAAGGGTTCCGGATACAGAATCCAGTGGTAGAATTCACACATCAACTTCTACAGTTGCAGTTTTGCCGGAAGTTGAAGACGTAGATGTAGAAATAAGTCCAAATGATTTAAGAATAGATGTATTTAGAGCTTCTGGACATGGTGGGCAGTGTGTAAATACCACGGATTCAGCTGTTAGAATAACCCACTTACCAACGAATATGGTGGTTTCCTGCCAGGACGAAAAGAGTCAGCTTAAAAATAAAGAAAAAGCCATGAAAGTTTTAAGAGCAAGATTATATGAAAAGGCTCAAGAAGAGAGAAGTGCAGGAATTGCAGAAGATAGAAAAAGTCAAGTTGGAACAGGAGACAGAAGTGAGAGAATAAGAACTTATAATTTTCCACAAGGTAGAGTTACGGATCATAGAATAGGTATGACACTTTATAAACTTGATTCCTTCCTAGATGGAGAAATAGATGAAATTATAGATGCCCTAATTACTGAAGAACAAGCAGAAAAAATGAAAGCAATAGGTAACGAAGCTGTATAAGTCACTGTATTTTTATTGTAATCAAGAAAAGGTCCTAATTGTTTTTTACTGAGGATAAATAAAATTTCTTTGTTTACTAAGGTGGTGAGAAAAACATGAACATAAATAAAGCTATAAAAAAACAAAGGGCTTCATATAAGAGGTCCATAATAGTCATGATTTTTGTGATTGTTATTCTTCCTACTGCTTGGTATTTATCACAACAAATAAACATATTCTTTTTCATTTATCTGATGATGATAGAAATGTTAATTCTGCTAGCTATGGCCTATAGAACAAAAAACGAATACTTAAAATATAAAATAGATAAATGTAAAATACAAATAAGATTAGGGTTTCCAAAGATTGAAATGAATTTTTTGTGTAAAAAAGTGGATATTATTCATGCAGAAAGTTTTGGGAAAGATATGAAGCTTATTTTAATAACTAAGAGTACTACAAGAAGTAGATTCATCAAAAAAGTAGATATTGATTTTTTAAGAAGATATCCTTATGCAGGATATCATTACGGAAGATTTAAAAAAAATAATCCTGAATATGAGTATTTTTATACGGTGATTTCTACAGGCGGTTATAAAAAATATAAACTGTTGGATGAACTGTACAAATCTTGTACAGGAGCTTTCTTCACTGAGGAAGCTATAATACAAATAAAGGAATATAGAAACTAGGTATTAGATATATGAAAAGAGATATTAGGTGAAATTTACCTAATATATGAATGATTTGTTTTTCAAAAGATGCCTTGTTAATGAATAAATCCCCATATTTATAAATAGAATGTTATAAATGTGGGGTGATTTTTTTGAATATAAATACCATAATAATATTACTATTTGTAAGTGTAATATCACTTCTTGGAACGCTTATAGGATCTTCTGTAGGTCTTTTAATTAAGAATCCATCGAAAAGACTTTTAGGAGCTCTTATTGGTTTGGCAGCTGGTATTATGCTATCAGTTGTAGTTTTTGATCTTATTCCTGAGTGTATAAAAAAATGGAATTTTGCTAGTACTATTGCTACTTCTTTGATAGGTATAGCTATTATTGCTTTTACAGACAAGCTTACAAGCAAAAAAGGTGTAGATTCAAACAAGCATTTGCAGATTGCACTTTTAACAGCTATAGGACTTATGCTTCACAATTTTCCAGAAGGGATAATTATGGGGTGTGGTTTTATAGTAGGTGGAAGTTTAGGGATAAAGATGTGTATACTTATTGCAGTTCATGATATACCAGAGGGTATTGCAGTAGCAGCCCCTATGGTAGCATCAAAAATAGATCCTCTTAAAATTTTTATATATACAGCATTAACGGCATTACCTACAGCTTTTGGTGCTACTATGGGTATTTTTATAGGAGGAGTATCTGAAAGTGTACTGGGTACAAGTCTTGGACTTGCTTCTGGAATAATGCTATATGTAGTCTGTGGAAAGATGATACCAGAAGCTAATACAATTTACTCTGGAATAACAACTACCTTAGGTATTTTAATGGGATTCTTACTTGGACTTGCTATGTGTACAGTTCTATAATATTATTTGACAGTATAAACACTTAATATTAAAATGAAGTCAATTTGTAAATAAAAAATTTATTGTATTAAGAGGGTGTACTTTGAAAATGAATACTAAAGTTAAGGTGTTGGATAGTAATAACTTGGATAAAGACATACTGGCAGAAGTTGGGCAGGTAATAAAAGACAAAGGTCTAGTTGCTTTTCCTACAGAAACAGTTTATGGACTAGGAGCAAATGCACTAGAGGAGGAAGCGGTAATAAAGATTTTTTTAGCTAAGGGTAGGCCTCAGGATAATCCTTTGATAGTTCATATTGCTGACTTAAACGAAATAGAACCTTTAGTTAAAAATATACCTGAAGTTGCCAAAAAACTTATGGAGAAGTTTTGGCCAGGGCCTATGACACTTATACTTGAAAAGACATCATTAATACCAGCAGTTACTTCCGCAGGATTAGAATCTATTGGTATTAGAATGCCTAAGAGTATTATTGCAAGAGCAATAATAAAAGCAGCAGGAGTACCCATTGCAGCACCATCTGCTAATATATCAGGAAGACCAAGTCCTACAGACATAGAGCGGTGTGTAGAAGATCTAAATGGTAAAATTGAATACATAGTAGGAGGAGAAGTTTCTGAGGTGGGACTAGAATCTACTATTATAGATTGTACTGTTATACCGCCTTGCGTATTGAGGCCCGGTGGAATAACTTTAGAAATGCTTAAGGAAATAGATGAAGATATTTATATAGATGAGGCAATAATGAAAAAGCCGGAGAAAAATTTCAAACCAAAAGCTCCAGGAATGAAGTATAGACACTATGCCCCAAAAGCTCCAGTAAAAATTGTTAATGGCGAATTACAAAAAACTGTTGCAAAAATTAATGAAATGGTGCAAAATTATAGGGATGAAGGTAAAAAAGTTGGGATTATGGCTACAGATGAAACTAAGGAAAAATATGAGGATGTTATGGTCATATCTCTTGGAAGTAGAGACAATCTTAATAGTATAGGAAAAAACCTTTTTGAAACGCTTAGAACTTTTGATGATAATGATGTAGATGTTATATTGTCAGAGGCTTTTGAAGAAAAAGGTTTTGGTATAGCAATAATGAACAGGTTAAAGAAATCTGCTGGTTTTAACATAATAGATGCTTGAAAATATAATTGTATTTAGAGTGCATATATTTTTTTACAGTATAAAACATTAATTATGCGAGGAGGAGTAATATGAAGATACTTTTTGTTTGTACAGGAAACACCTGTAGGAGTTGTATGGCAGAAGCAATATTTAATAAACTTTGTAATATAGAAGGAATTTCAGCTTCTTCAGCGGGCCTTAGTATAGTATCTGGAAGTATTACTTCTAAAAATTCAGCTTTATTAGTTAAACAAAATCTAAATTTAGGTTTAGAAAATAGGAAAGCAGTTCAGCTCACTAAGGATATGATTGAAGAAGCTGATTTAATACTTACTATGACAAGTTCTATGGTTAGTATTATTAAAGAAAAATTTAATGAATATGAAGCAAGTGTGTATTCATTAAATGAATATGTTTCCCTTGGTAAGGATATAACTGATCCTTATGGTGGTAATATAAGTGTTTATACTGATACCTTTAATGATTTAAAGGATAGTATAGAACTCTTGATTAAAAAATTTGAAGATAAAGGTATTTGATAAATACATTTATCTTCTTTTTATGTAAGTTAGGCATGTGAAAATAAATAACAAGTCAAAGATGCGACGAATATTTTGAATTATACAAGGAAACAGGTTCTGATGATAGTGGTGCTATCAGAAGGTTCTGTTGACGTAGTAGGATTGAAAATAGACTAGCATACTGACTAGTTATTTATTTGAATATGCCTTATATGAAAAGAAATAATAAGTCAAACATTCACTGGTTATTTCTTTGGAGAAAGTTAAATACTATCTTAAAATAAACTTTTAGAAAAATATTTGGAGGTGCTTGTAATGAAAATAGCATTAGGTAGTGATCATGCTGGTTTATCACTTAAAATAATTATAATGAAACATTTAGAAGAAAAGGGTATAGAAATAAAGGACTTTGGTACATATACAAGTGATTCTTGTGATTATCCTGATTATGCATATAAGGTAGCAAAGGAAGTTGCAGAAAAAAACTTTGATCTTGGTGTACTTGTATGTGGAACTGGTATAGGTATTAGCATTGCAGCCAATAAGGTGAAGGGAATTAGAGCCGCAGTTTGCTCTGATACATTTTCTGCTCATGCTTGCAGAGAACATAACAATGCAAATATAATTGCACTTGGAGAAAGAATTGTTGGACCTGGTCTTGCACTTGACATAGTAGATACATTTTTAAACGCAAGCTTTGAAGGCGGAAGACATGAAAAGAGAGTAAATAAAATTATGGAAATTGAGAGCAAATAGTTCAATTTACTATCTATTTAAAAAATACTTAAGTATAAGGCATATGAAAATAAATAACAAGTCAAAGATGCGACGTATATTTTGAAGTCAACAAGGAAATAGGTTCCTAAGATAGTGAGCTATCTTAGGGTTCTGTTGACGCGGTGGGATTCAAAATAGACTAGCATACTGACTAGTTATTTATTTGAATGTGCCTAAGATGAATTTAGGAGGAACTAAGATGAGTAGGGTAACGCAAATATCACATCCTTTAATATTACATAAATTATCATTCATAAGGGATAAGAATACAGGGTCAAAAGATTTTAGAGAACTTGTAGGAGAAGTGGCTATGCTTATGGCCTATGAAGTAACACGTGATATGCAGATGGAAAGTGTAGAAATAGAAACACCAATATGTAAGACAAAGTGCAAAATGCTGGCAGGTAAAAAGGTAGCAATAGTACCAATATTAAGAGCTGGGCTTGGAATGGTTGATGGAATGCTTAGTCTTATTCCTGCTGCAAAAGTTGGACATATAGGTATGTATAGAGATGAAAAAACACTTCAACCAGTAGAATATTTCTGCAAACTTCCACAGGATATTGAAGAAAGAGACATAATAGTAACAGATCCAATGCTTGCTACAGGCGGTTCTGCCATTGATGCTATAGATCTTTTAAAGAAAAGAGGAGCTAAATATATAAGACTTATGTGTCTTATAGCTTCACCAGAAGGAGTAAGAGCGGTTCAAGAAGCACATCCAGATGTAGATATATATTTAGCATCAATAGATGAGAAATTAAATGAACAAGGGTATATAGTGCCAGGACTTGGAGATGCAGGAGATAGATTGTTCGGAACTAAATAAGGAGATTATATATGTTTAAAAATAAACTTTTCACAATAAGAATTATACTTATAATATTAGTACTTATACTATCTGTTATTGCGTTTACCAATGTTGCAAATAATAAGATAATTATGCCCTCTATACTTGTAGTACTAGGTATACTTCAAATATTTAATGGAATATATTTTTATGGCAAAGACAGAAAAGGATATGGTATATTTTTAGTTATTAGTGGTATATTTCTTGGAGCCATCGCAGTAAGATTTATATTAATGTAATTTTTGTTAAGTAGTAATTGACTTGTGTTAAGCAACAAGCCAATTACTATTTTTTTCAAATAACGATTATTGACGTAATATGTAGGCATAAAATTATATATAAAATGTAGGTATAATAGTCAAAAAAATGTATACATTTTATTATTAAATTATTTTTATAATATTTTATTATGGAATTTGGGGTGTAGCAATGAAAAAACCTTTTAAAATCAACATATTTAAGGAAGATCATAAGCCTAAACTTACTGCTTTTGACTTTATAAAGTATATAGGACCAGGGCTTTTGGTAACGGTAGGTTTTATTGATCCTGGTAACTGGGCATCAAATATTTCAGCAGGGTCTAATTTTGGCTATGCTCTTCTTTGGATGGTAACTTTATCTACTATTATGTTAATAGTGCTGCAACATAATGCTGCCCATCTTGGTATAGTTACAGGGGATTGTCTTTCAGAAGCAGCTACAAAACATATAAAACCAATTGTGAAGAATATAATACTTTTAACTGCTGTAGCAGCATCGGTGTCAACAGCGCTTGCTGAACTTTTGGGTGGAGCTATAGCTCTTCAAATGCTTTTTAAAATACCTATAAAATTAGGAACTGTTATGATGCTGGTATTGATAATTTGGATGTTGTTTACAAACTCCTATAAAAAACTTGAGAGGTGCATTATAGGCTTTGTATCAATTATAGGAATATCATTTATATTTGAATTGACTTTAGTACATGTAGATTGGAGAACTGCTGCTTTAGGCTGGGTAAATCCTACCTTCCCTAAAAATTCTATGCCTATAATAATGAGTGTTTTAGGCGCGGTAGTTATGCCTCATAATCTTTTTTTGCATTCAGAAGTGATACAAAGCAGACAGTGGAATTTAAAAGATGAATCAGTTATAAAAAAGCAGCTTAAATATGAGTTTGCAGATACTCTTTTTTCCATGATAATCGGATGGGCTATAAATAGTGCTATGATTATACTTGCAGCCGCAACTTTCTTTAACGACGGAGTTCAGGTTACGGAATTGAGTCAGGCACAGCAGATGTTAAGACCTCTTCTTGGAAATGGAGCTTCTGTTATATTTGCTTTAGCACTTTTGTTTGCAGGAATATCTTCTACTGTTACAGCAGGAATGGCAGGAGGAAGTATTTTTGCGGGTATATATGGAGAACCTTACGACATAAGTGATAGACACACTAAAGCAGGGGTTTTTATAACGTTGATTTTTGCTGCTATAGCTATATTTTTTATTAGTGATCCCTTTAGTGGCTTGGTTTATTCCCAAATATTTTTAAGTATTCAGCTTCCTATAACTATATTTACTCAAATTTATCTTACTTCATCAAAAAAGGTTATGGGAAAATTCGTAAATTCAATACTGGATAAAATCTTGCTTTGGATAATGGGGATAATTGTTACAGTATTAAATATAGCCTTACTTATAAGCTTTTTTTAGCAAACTGAAAATAGACCAAAATGCTTACAAGTTATCTTTTGGAAATATTTAGAACTTAGATTAATTAAGATTTAAAATTGAATATTTATAATCTTAGGCATATTCAAATAAATAACTAGTCAGTATACTAGTATATTTTGAATCCTACTACGTTAACAGAACCCTCTGATAGCACCACTATCATCAGAATCTGTTTCCTTCCATGCTTCAAAATATACAACCTATCTTTGATTTATTATTTATTTTCATATGCCTTATAAAAAGGACATTATTTTAAGAATAAAAATTAAACAGGCATAGTTAAAAAGTTAGCTATATCTGTTTAAAAAATAATCTTAAAGAGAATGTCCTTTTATTGTATAATTCAAAACTTTTATTATCATTTATATAATAAAATTATAATAAAAACAATATAATATTATTAAATTATCAAAATGATTATTGACATTTATTCATAATCATAATATACTCATAAACATTAAGTAGTTTATATGAGGTGAAACTTATGAGCACTGTATTGAAAAAAATACAAGATACTGCAATTAAATGTGCAGATATTTTATCACAGGTTTTGGGAGTAGATGTAGAAATTGTAGATAGTACATTTGTTAGAATTGCTGGCACAGGAAAGTATAAAGATGGCATAAATAAAAGCATGGAGAACCAAGGACACGTTTATAACAGAGTTTTGAAAACAGGGGAAAGGTATACAATAACTGAACCTGGAAAGCATGAAATTTGTTTAGAATGTCCTAACTATAATACCTGTATAGAAAAATTTGAAATGTGTGTACCAATAAATTTGAATAATCAGGTGATTGGGGTAATAGGACTTATATGCTTTAATGATTATCAAAAGGATAAAATTTTATCAAATATAGATACTTATTCAGTATTTTTAGAACAAATATCTGATCTTATAAGTGCAAAAGCTTCAGAAAGTATAAAAAATGAGAATCTTGCTACCATGGCAAGTCTATTGAAAATTATAACAGATGAGATAGGCGAAGGCGTAGTAATATTAGATAAAAATTATTACATCTCTCATTCAAATAAAAAAGCAAATGAAATATTAAATATCTATGATGGAAGTAGTCTAAAAATGAATGTGGAATTTACTGGAAATTACTTACTGGAAGATCAGGAATTTAGAGTTTTGATAAAGGGTGAAGAGTATTTTTTGGTTGGAAGTGTTAGCGATATCGAAATGGGAGAAAAATATAGATATATATTTACATTTAATGAGAGTAAAACTATAAAGAATAAGATTAATAGACTTACAGATAATGGGGAGGATATTGTTTTTGACAATATACTGGGAACATCATCTAAAATAATGAATATAAAAAAGAAAATACTTAAAATAGCAAAGTCTATATCTACAGTATTGATTACTGGAGAAAGTGGTTCTGGTAAAGAAATGTTTGCTAGGGCTATACATAAAGCTAGTGATAGAAGGGATGAAGCATTTATACCAGTAAATTGTGGAGCAATACCAGAAAATCTTTTAGAAAGTGAACTCTTTGGCTATGTTAAAGGAGCATTTACTGGAGCAGATCCTAAAGGAAGAGAAGGTAAATTTGAATTGGCTAACAAGGGAACAATTTTTCTTGATGAAATAGGAGATATGCCTATTCATATGCAGGTAAAACTTTTAAGGGTAATTCAAGAAAAGGAGATAACTAGACTTGGATCTAACACATCAGTAAAAGTGGATATTAGAATAATAGCTGCTACAAACAAAGATTTAGAAGAGCTCATAAATGAAGATAAATTTAGAGAAGATTTATACTACAGATTGAGTGTTATACCAATAGAATTGCCACCACTTCGTGATAGAATAGAAGATATCAAAATAATAACTTATAATTTTGCTAATAAATATTGCAAGCTTTTTAATAAAAAGTTTATAGGAATAGATGGGGATATATGGAACTATATGTTAAAATATGATTGGCCTGGAAATATAAGAGAACTTCAAAATACAGTAGAGTTCATGATAAATATGATGGATTCAAGCGGAATAATGACAAAAGAAGCCCTACCTAAAAAAATAATGAAAAAAACAAAACAAAATGTAATAAATTCACAAAATAATGAAATGCTAAATTTAAAGCAAATAGAGAAACAAACTATAAAGAATGCACTATATGCATATGGCACAAGTACTGAAGGGAAAAGATTAGCTGCCATAAAGCTTGGCATAGGAATTGCCACCCTATACAGAAAAATTGAGGAATATAAACTGAATTCTTAGCTTCAGATGGTGTTTTTCCCAGCTGAAGGTTAGAAGTCGTTATCTAGAAGCGTGAGAATGTTAGCTCTAGATTCGAAGAAGATAGAGGTTACAGTCACTAGCTGTCAGGCAAACTGAATTCTTAGTTTCAGATGGTATTTTCTCATTTAAAAATTATCAAAAACATAATTTTTATCAAAATGATAATTACAATTTTTGATAGAATAATTAATAAATTATCAAAAAATAGCTTGCATCAATGAAAAAATAATAAAAAAACCACTGTATTGTTTTGGCATGAATATTGCTAATATAATAATAACGAGTTATAAATTTAAGGGGGTAACAAACATGAAAAAGATATTAACAAAATTAGCAGCAGTGTCATTAGTATCAGCTATGTTATTAACAGGATGTTCATCAGGACAAAGTAGTTCTTCAAATTCATCAAGCAAAGACAAAAAATTAAAGGTAGGATTTATCCTTAGTGGTCCAGTAACTGATGGTGGATACAATTATGCTCAAGATTTAGGTAGAAAGTATTTAGAAAAAGAAACTGGAGTAGAAACAATATATAAGGAATCAGTACCAGAAGAAACATCACAAGTTGAAAAAGTTGCTGAAGATATGATAAATCAAGGTGCTACTGTAATAGTAGGTGCAAGTTTCGGATATATGGATGGAATGGATGCAGAAGCTAAGAAACATCCAGATATAAAGTTCCTTCACTGTGCTGGATACAAACAAGAAACAAATATGTCTAATTATTTTGGAAGAGAATATGAAGCAAGATATTTATCAGGAATAGTAGCAGGTATGAAAACAAAAACTAATAAGATAGGTTTTGTAGGAGCATTTTCAATACCAGAAGTTATAAGGGGAATAAATGCATTTGAATTAGGAGCAAAATCAGTAAATCCTAATGCAGTAGTAAAGGTTGTTTGGACAAATACTTGGTATGATCCTGCAAAGGAAAAAGAGGCAGCTAAAGCTTTAATATCACAGGGCGTAGACGTGGTAGGTCAACATCAGAATACTCCTGGAGTACAGGAAGCGGCAGAAGATGCTGGAGTATTTTCTATAGGTTATAACACAGATATGAGTAAATATGCTCCTAAAGCTAATTTAACATCAGACGTATTTAATTGGGGAGTTTATTATACACAACAAATAAAGGAAATACAAGCTGGAACATGGAAATCAAGCAGCTATTGGGGCGGCATAAAAGATGGCGTTGTAGATATAGCACCACTTACTGCTAATGCACCACAGGGAGCAAAGGAAAAAGTTGAAGCAGCAAAAGCAGACATAATTTCAGGTAAAAATAAGATATTTGAGGGACCAATTAAAGATCAAAAAGGTACTGTTAAGGTTCAAGCAGGTAGTTCTTTAACGGATAAGGATATTAAGGAAATGAATTGGTTTGTAGAAGGAGTAGATGGAACAATACAAAATAACTAGTGTGGAGTGATACTTATGAGTTCAGAATTAATTTATGTAAAAAATATAACAAAAGTATTTGGAAAAGTTATAGCTAATAATAACATAGATTTTAGTGTTAATGCTGGAGAGATACATGCACTCTTAGGTGAAAATGGCGCTGGTAAAAGTACTCTTATGAACATGCTGTCAGGGGTTTATACCCCTGACAGTGGTTCTATATTTATTCATGGGAAAAAGGTACATTTTTCATCTCCTAAGGATTCCATTAAAGCTGGTATAGGAATGGTGTTTCAGCATTTTAAATTAATAGAATCAATGACTGCGAGACAAAATATATTACTTGGACAAAATAACAAAATTTTTATTAACGAAAAAAATATTTCTAAAAAAATAGAGGAAGTCTGTGAAAAATTTGGCTTAAATGTAGATTTAGATAAATACGTTTATGATATGTCTGTGGGCGAAAGACAAAATCTTGAAATTTTAAAAATACTATATAGAGGGGCAGATATTCTTATTTTAGATGAACCTACTTCTGTATTTACACCGCAAGAAACTAAAAAATTATTCAATATAATGAACAAAATTAAAGAACAGGGATGTGCTGTTATCTTCATAACTCATAAATTGGATGAAGTTATGGAAGTATCAGATAGAATAACTATTTTGAGAAAAGGTGAAGCAATTTGTACAGTGGACAAGAAAACTACTAATCCTAAGAAGCTTACTGATTTAATGGTAGGACAAGAAATGGATTTGTTCATAGATAGAGTTGAATGTAAACCAGGAGAAACAGTTCTTAAGGTTTCAAATTTAAATGTTTCAGGAAATGACAATATTAAACTTTTAAAGGATGTAAGCTTTGAAATAAAAGAAGGAGAAGTTTTTGGAGTGGCTGGTATTGCGGGCTGTGGTCAAAAAGAGCTTTGTGAGGCTATAACTGGTATTTGCTGTCCAGACAGTGGACAAATTGTATTTCAAGGAGAAGATATATCAAGAAAATCTTCTAGAGAAATGATGGAGAATAATATAGCTATTGGGTTCATACCTGAGGATAGACTGGGTATGGGGCTCGTTGGTTCTATGAATATAGTGGACAATCTTATGCTTAAAGATTATAAAAAACAAAAAGGATTACTTTTACATAGAAAACTCTTAATAGAAAAAGCAAAAAAAATAGTGAAAGATTTAGAAGTAAAAACTCCAGGAATATTTTATCCTATAAGATATTTATCTGGTGGTAATATACAAAAGATATTACTTGGAAGAGAACTTAGTTTAAATCCAAAACTGATAGTAATGGCTTATCCTGTGAGAGGGTTAGATGTAAACACTTGTTATACAATTTATAATCTTGTGAATGAAGAAAAGAAAAAGGGTAATTCTGTATTATTTGTAGGAGAAGATTTAGATGTATTAATGAAACTTTGCGATAGGATTATGGTTTTAAATAGTGGAAGTGCTACAGGAATCATTGAAGCAAAGGATGCTACAAAAGAAAAGCTAGGAACGCTTATGGTTTCAAATGTAAACAAAGGTGGCGATAATTATGATGATACGGCTTGTTAAGAGATCAGATATAAGTAATAGAAAAAGTATGCAAATAAGGATAGCAGCTATAGTTCTTGCACTAATAGTAGTAAGTGTATTTTTAGCTATACTTAAACTGAATCCAGCTATGGTATATACAACTATGATACAAGGAGCCTTTGGATCACCTTATAATGTAAGACAAACTATAATAAATGCTATACCACTATTGATATCGGCACTTGGTGTGTCTATAGCCTTTAAAATGAAATTTTGGAATATTGGAGGAGAAGGGCAGATAATGATGGGAGCCTTTGGAGCCGCTTTAGTAGCATTAAAGTTTCCAGATATGTCAAAGCCCATATTACTAATCATAATGCTAATATCAGCTATAGTTTTTGGAGGTATTTGGGCATTTATACCATCATTTTTTAGAGTTAATTGGAAAACTAATGAAACTATTACTACTCTTATGATGAATTACATAGCTTTAAAGTTCATAACTTATCTTCAGTATGGACCTTGGAAGGATAAGGCGGCCTTGGGGTTTCCTAAGATACCAAACTTCTCAGATAATGCCACACTACCAGAAGTATTTGGAATTCATATAGGATGGATAATAGCTATTATTATAGCAATACTAGTGTATATATACTTGAATCATACTAAAAAGGGTTATGAAATTTCAGTAATAGGTGAAAGTGAAAATACAGCTATATATTCAGGAATAAATATAAAAAGAACAGCTCTTGGAGCTTTGTTCTTAAGTGGAGCTATATGCGGTGTGGCAGGATTTATACAGGCCTCTGCAGTAAGTCATACATTATCTGTAGAAATAACTGGTGGAGCCGGTAATACAGCTATAATAGTAGCATGGCTTGCTAACCTTAATGCTATAGCAATGATAGTAGTTTCAGTGCTTTTCGCAGCATTATTGACCGGAGCAAGTTTTATACAGACTGCTTTTGGAATACCACAATCTGCAGCTCTCATTTTGCAATCAACTATTCTTTTCTTTGTATTAGGTAGTGAATTCTTTATAAGATTTAAAGTTAAACTTGCATCAAAAGGAAAAAAAGCTGAGGAGGTAGCATAATGAGTTGGTTAATTAGTTTTTTAACAGCAGCAGTAGTCGCAGGAACACCACTACTTTTTGGAACTCTAGGAGAGATAATTACAGAAAAAGCAGGCCATTTAAATCTGGGGGTAGAGGGTATAATGCTGATGGGAGCTGTAATTGGATTCATTGTTGGATTTAAAACAGGAAGCCCAATTTTAGCATTAATTGGAGCTATGGCAGCAGGGGCTGTAGGTGGACTTATATATGCATTTTTAACTGTAGGACTTAGAGCGAATCAGGTGGTCTCAGGACTTACTCTAACTATTTTTGGAAGTGGATTTTCCAGCATGGTAGGTGCAAAGATGGTTGGAAAAATTGCTCCTGAGTCTATAAAAAATGCCTTTGATCCTATAAATGTACCCTTACTATCTAAAATACCATTTATAGGTCCAATATTTTTTACTCATGATATTTTTGTGTATTTAGGATATATATGTGCTATTGTAATGGGAATATATTTATATAAAACCTCCAAGGGTTTAAACTTAACTGCAGTAGGTGAAAATCCAGCAGCAGCAGATGCGGCAAGTATAAATGTAAATTTGTATAAATATGTGCATATATTATTAGGAGGAGCGCTTTGTGGCTTAGGTGGAGCTTATTTATCTTTAGTTTATGTACCAACTTGGCAGGATAATGTTACAGCGGGAAGAGGTTGGATTGCAGTGGCTCTTGTAATATTTGCAGGTTGGAATCCAATTAAAGCTATCATTGGGGCTTTTTTCTTTGGAGGACTGGACATAATAGGATTTAGATTAGCTAAACCCATAATATCACAGTATTTAATTAATGCAGTACCTTATTTAGCAACCTTTGTAATACTTGTAGTAGTTTCTATGAAAAAATCAAAGAAAAATGCACCACCACAAGCTCTTGGAAATGCTTATTTTAGGGAAGAGAGATAGTATTAGAAAGTAGGAGGACGTTTAATGAAAGAATTGTTTAAAAAGATATGTGATTCATTAAAAGAGGGAGAGCCATTAGTTTGTGCAACTATATTTGGAAGTCTTGGTTCTTCACCTCGTACCTCTGGTGCTAAGATGATAATATTTAAGGATAATAGTATTTTTGGCACCATTGGCGGAGGGAGATTAGAGTCACAGGTCTTAACAAAATCAATAGAAGTATTCTATAGTAAAAGAAATGTTACTATGCATTTTGATTTAAATGGATTAAAAGAAACGGATATGATATGTGGTGGAGAAGTAGAAGTTTTATTGGAATATCTAGATCCTAGGGATGTAGATGTCTATAAAACTTCTCTTCAGTCTATAGAGGAAAATAAAAAGGCACAATTTATAACTGTTTTAAATAAAGAAAATTTATCTATAAAGAGATACCTATGTACTTATTCAAAACTTGGCGCACCAGAAGGTATAGATAAAATACTTTATAATAAGTTAAAAGCCAATTTGGGGAGAAAACAGCTTAAAACTGTAGATATAGATAATAATACTTATATTATTGAATCTATTTCAAATAATGAAGTTCTATATATATTTGGAGCAGGACACATATCTGAAAAGCTAGCAAGCTTAACTAAAATGGTGGATTTTAAAACAGTAGTGATAGATGATAGAGAAATTTTTGCAAATAGAGACAGATTCCCATCAGTAGATGATATTAAGATACTAGATTCTTTTGATAAACCTTTTAACATTAAAATTGATGAGGACACTTATATAGTTGCCATAACAAGAGGCCATGCTTGTGATCTAAAGGTAATGAAACAAATATTAAAATCAAAGGCCAAGTATATAGGGATGATAGGGAGCAAGAGAAAGAGAGTAGAAATATGTTCAAAACTTAAGGAATCAGGATATGAGGATAAAGATTTTTTAAGAATTCACTCTCCTGTAGGTATAGAAATTAATGCAGATACGCCAGCAGAAATAGCTGTAAGTATCGCGGCAGAGCTTATTAAAGTGAGGGGAGAAAAATGAAAACCATAAATATAGAAGAGGCCATAGGACTTCCAATATATCATGATATTACACAAGTTATTCCAGGAGAATTCAAGGGTGTAGCGTTTAAAAAAGGTCATGTAATCGAAAAAAGGGATATTAGTATATTAAAATCTATGGGTAAAGAACATGTTTATGTAAGTGATATACCAGAGGGTTTTATACATGAAGATGATTGTGCAATAAGGATTGCCAAAGCTATTTGTAATAACGAGAATTATAATATAAGTGACGTGCAGGAAGGCAAAATAAATATATCTTCAAAGATAGATGGAGTTTTCAAAGTTGATGAGAAAAAGCTTTATAATCTTAATGAAATAGAACACGTTACTATAACAACCATTCATAATAACACAGTGGTGTCAAAAGGACAAAAGCTTGTTGGTGAAAGAATAATACCTTTATATACTAAGAAAGAAAACATAGAGAGATTAGAAAAGTTGTGTGCTGATCAGGGTGTCTTTAAAGTAATGCCATTCATAAAGCAAAAGATACATTTGATAATTACAGGCACTGAAATATTTAATGGTACTATTAAAGATAAATTCTATGATACCCTAAAGCCTAAGTTTGAACACTATGGTTGTAATATTTCAAAAGTAGTAAAGGTACCTGATGATAAGCAGTGGATAAAAAGAGAAATAAGAAATGCTATTAGTGAAGGTGCAGATATGGTGGTTTGTACAGGCGGGATGTCTGTAGATGAGGATGATTTAACTCCTGTGGCAATAAAAGAAGAGGTAGAAAAATTAGTCATTCATGGAGTACCAGTGCAACCTGGCAATATGTTTTTGCTTGCCTATGAAAAGGCTATACCAGTTATGGGTATAGCTACGGCAGCAATTTTTCATGAAAAAACTGTATTTGATATAGTTTTTCCACTTTTAGCTTGCAAAGAAAAACTAGATAGAGAATTTTTTCTGAGATTAGCTGTAGGTGGATTGCTTTAAATAAATATAAAAGTCACAGAATTAAAAGGAACAACTCGGTTTGAGTTGTTCCTTTTCACATATAAACAAAAAATATATAATTTCAAAAATTTTTAATAGGTACATAGGTTATTTATTAGTTTTTTTACTGAAGTATTCGATAAAATGAGATGCAGCAGTGGATAAATAACGGTTTTTCATCCAGATTAAAGCGGACTTAGATTCTATGGATGGTTGAACAATTTCTCTGATTTCAAGATTTGTATTGTACATAAGTGTTGAAGATGTCCTTGGCACTAAAGCTATACCAATACCTGCATTTGCCCAGGTAAGGGATGATACAATGTCATCGTTTTTACATATTATTTTTGGTTTAAAACCAAATTTACTGCAGGCTTCGCTTATTACAGTTTCAAATCTTCTGTGTATTATAAGAGGCATATCTCTGAGTTCTTCTAGGGATATAGTATCTTTATATATTCCTTTATATAATTCTGGTTTAGCTACGGTCACCATAGTATCATGAGTATGACTTTTTAACTGGCTATTATCTATATATAATGAGTTATAAAGTTTAGAATTAAAAGGAGTACGTACAAAGCCTAGTTCTATAATTCCGTTATTTAACAATTCCATTATTCTAAAACTACTTCCGTCCCAAACTTGAAAATTTATATTAGGATATTTTTCATGGAAGTCATGTATTTTTTCAGGTAATACTATAATGGCAGAGGAGCCTACAGTACCAATATTAAGAGTACCTTCAAGGCCCTTATTTAAATCTTTTAATTCTTTTTCTGTTGCAGTAACTAATTCCAGTATTTGTTCGGATTTATTTCTAAGGATAATACCTGCTTCTGTTAATTCTACATTTCTGCTATTTCTTATGAGTAGTTTAACTCCCAATTCAGTTTCTAAAGCCTTTAATTGTTGACTAAGTGGTGGCTGTGATATATTTAATCGTTTGGCAGCAGCAGTTATTTGACCTTCTTCAGCAACAGCTAGAAAGTATTTAAGTTGTCTAATATCCATTGTATAATCTCCTTTATATTCATACGTTTTTCATATGAATTGATATATATTAAATATTTTTCATATGAATGTGTTTTTGTTATAATAATAAGAAAAATATTAAATTTTATCAATAAAAATTGTGTAATTTTATCAAAAAAATATTTTTAGTTATGATTTTATGAAAGATTATCAATAAAAACTTGATTATTGTAATAAAAGGAGAGAAAAAATGAGCCGTTACATTAAATTATTAACATCAGGGCATCTAATTACAGATATCTACCAAGGAGCATTACCTGCAATGCTACCATTTCTTATTACAGAAAAGCATCTTAGTTATGCTGCAGCTGCTTTTCTAATTTTTGCAGCTAATCTTAGTTCATCTATAGTACAGCCCTTGTTTGGTATTTATTCAGACAAAATTTCTGCTCCATGGACATTACCTCTTGGTATTTTACTTGGAGGACTTGGCATAGGCGCAGCAGGAATTACTTCTAACTATTGGCTCATAGCTGTTGCAGTAGCGGTAAGTGGTGTGGGTATAGCTGCATTTCATCCAGAAGGAGCTCGCCTAGCAAATAAGTTTGCTGGCAAAAATAAGGCTACCAGTGTCAGTACATTTGCCGCAGGAGGAAATATAGGTTTCGCTGTAGGACCTATTATAACTACTGAAATATTATTATTATTTGGATTAAAGGGAACAATTATTCTATGTATACCAGCTATAATTATGAGTTTAATTTTATTATCACAATTAAAAAGTTTTTCCTCAAAATTACAGAAGGTTAGTGAAGAGACTGTGGAAAGAGGCGTTGTTAATACCCCAGACGAATGGAAACCTTTTGTAAACTTAACGGCAACACTTCTCTGCCGTGCTATAGTATTCTTTGGACTTAATACATTCTTGCCTCTTTATTGGATACATGTACTTGGTGAATCTGAAAGATCAGGAAGTATGGCTTTATCTATTTTAATTATTGTAGGTGCTATTGCAACTCTTATAGCGGGACGTGTATCAGACAGAGTGGGACATAAAAAGGTAGTAATAGCTGGATATGCTGCGTTAATACCATTACTATTTATATTTATAAATGTTCACAATGTTGCTATTGCAACAGCTCTATTAGTACCAATAGGTTTTGCGCTTTATACTCCATTTAGCCCAATGGTAGTACTTGGACAAAAATATCTACCAAATCGTATGGGTCTAGCATCTGGAGTTACTTTGGGGCTGGCAGTAACTATGGGAGGAGTAGTTTCACCACTACTTGGATGGATATCAGATAATCATGGAATACATGCAGCTGTATCTAGTTTAACCATTGTACCTATTATTGCAGTATTTTTGGCTTCAATGTTACCTAAACCAAAAATAGACTTAATTAAGGTATATGAAAATAAATAACAAGTGAAAGATACGACGTATATTTTGAATCATACAAGGAAACAGGTTCTGATGATAGTGGTGCTATCAGAGGGTTCTGTTAACGTAGTAGGATTCAAAATAGACTAGTATACTGACTAGTTATTTATTTGAACATGCCTAAGGTTAAAGAAAAAGTAAATAGTTCCATGTCTATAGATAATAATTTATAATGGTGGACATAACAGCGATACGTCCCTAGATAATTCATATAAGATCAGTGGCAGTACAAACTATTACTAAGTAAGATTTATTGATCAGTTACTTAATATAGAAAATACGTGGAGGGATAGAGATGAAAATAGGATTTATAGGATTAGGTGTCATGGGTAAAAATATGGCTAACAATATATTGAAAAATGGACATGAACTTAAAGTTTATGATGTATCAGAGGAGATTGTTAAGGAGTTTCAGGATAGAGGGGCATTAGTTGGAGAAAATCCTGCTGAGGTTGCCAAAGAAGCTGATGTTGTAATGACATCTCTTCCAAATTCTGAAATAGTTAAAAATGTTATTCTAGGTGAAAAGGGAGTTCTAAAAGGGGCAAGACCTGGAACTATAATAATAGATTTAAGCAGTATTACTCCAAAAGCTATTCAGGATATAGCAAAGGCTGCTGAAAAAAATGATGTTGAAGTAATAGATGCTCCTGTAAGTGGTGGTTCTATCGGCGCTGAAAAAGGTACATTAACTATTATGGCCGGAGGAAAAAGAGAAGTAGTTAATAGTGTAACTGATCTTTTAAAGAATATAGGAGAAAAAGTTTATTACGTAGGTAACGTAGGTGCAGGAGATACCGTGAAATTGGTAAATAATCTTCTACTGGGCGCAAATATGGCAGCTGTATCAGAGGCTCTTACCTTGGGGATGAAAGCTGGCCTAGATGCGGATATATTATTTGAAGTTATTAGTAAGAGTTCTGGTACTTCCTATGCTTTAACTTCTAAATATGAGAAATTTATAAAAGAGAAAAATTTTAAGCCAGGATTTATGGTGGATTTACAGTATAAAGACTTGCAACTTGCAATAGATACTGCAAAGGATTTAAGAATGCCTTTACCTATAGGAAATTTAACTCAGCAGATGTATGAAATGGCCAGAAGTGAAGATATGGGTAAAGAGGATATTTCAGCAATGATGAAAGTTTATGAGAAGTGGTTGTAAGTTTAAAAAATAATATGTGATAAACTGTGGCACTTTTACGTTTCATGAAGTAAAATTATTGTAATATAAACTTAAGAATTGTGATTAGCAGGGGAGGAATTTCAATTGATTTCAGTTAATATTGATAAATGTAAAGTTTGTAGAATTTGTGAGAATAACTGTCCTCTCGGGGCAATAAATGTTATAGATAAAAGGGCAAAATTAAATGACAACTGTGTATCTTGTGGCATATGTTTTAAGGTTTGTCCTTTTGAAGCCATTAAAAGGACAGAAGAAAAGAAGGCTGAAAGTTCTACCTGTACACATTGTCCTGTTAATTGTTCTGTACCATTAGATAAAACAGGAGCCTGTAAGAGATATACCAATGTAAATGGAGAGTTAGTTAGAAATAGAAAACTTGTGGTAGAGTCAGTTGCAAAGGATTCAGAATGGAAGAGGACCTATAAGCCACTTATTACAGCGGTTGGCAGTGGAACAAATTATCCATGTTTGCGTCCTGCTTCCAAAATAGTACAGGATACAGTAAATGGAGTAGATGTTGTAACTGTAGTCACTGAGGCACCTCTTAGCTATAGTGGAGTAAAGGTTAAAATTGATACAAATATGGATATAGGTGAAGAAGGTGCGAAGGTAAAAAGAAATGGTAAGTGTGTAGGAAGAGTAACTACTGAAGAATATGGATCAAAAATGCTTACTATAGGTGGAGCTAATCTTTTAAGTGGAAGTAATGATGGCTTCATAGTAGCAAAGACAATTGTAGATTTGGCTAATGGAAGAAGAGTTACATTGAAAATAGATAATGGAAGCACTATAGAAGTTCAGCAGGATCACCCACCTATTATAGATGGCATGGAAGAAACTTATATGAGAGTTGGCTGTGGTAGTGCAACTATAGGTATGTTTGCAAGAAGTCTATGTAAGGCGGTGGATGAGGCAATTATACTGGATTTCCATGTAGTTGGTTTACTTTCTGAACATGCAGCAGGAAAAGAAGTAGGTATGAAATATAGTGGAGTAGTACCCTATGGAAGAAAGAGCACTATGGGTAGGTATTTTGGAGGACATGGACATGGTTGGGGCGGCACAGAAATAATGAGTCCTCTTGAAGCTATAAAATCTGTAGATATGGCCATAGCAAAACCAGGATACAAGATATTGGTGACAGAAACTACAGCACAAAAGGCTGCTTTATTAGAAGTAAAAGAAGATGGATCTGTAAAGGAAATTGAAATGACTGAGAAAGTACTAGAATGTGTTAAATTGATTTCTGACAACTGTGAGAAATCAAAGGTTTCAATTATATATACTGGTGGTACAGGTGGAAGTGCTAGAGCAGGAGTTACAACTTTTCCAAAGAAGCTTACTAATGCAATTCATAATAATGAGGTTACAATGACTATAGCAGGAGCACCTACCTTTGTTCTTCCTGGTGGAGGAATAAACTTTATGGTGGATGTTTCAAAAATGGTGCCAGAAGCTACAACTTGGGTTCCAACACCAGCTACGGTAGCACCTGTAGAATACACTATGACTAGAGAGAAATACGAAGAAATTGGCGGACATGTAAACAGTATAATAACTAAGGAACAATTGCTGAAAAAACTTAGTGAGGAATAGTTATGGTTGAAATACTGGATAATCAAAAAGTATTTATTAATAATGGACCTATTCAGATGGTACTTGATATATCTATAGGATATGAAAAAACTCCTGAATTAGGCCTTGAAGTATCAAAATATATAATTTCTGAGTTTGATAGGCTAGCAGAGTATATTCCATATATAAAGTTCAATAAAGCTTTAAAAATTAAAGTTAATAAGCCTAGTATTGTTCTTGAAAAAATGATGAATGCTGTTGAAAGATCAGGTGATAAAAGTCTAACACCTCTTGCCGCTGTGGCTGGTTCTTTCTCAGACTTTGCACTGGAAAAAGCTTTAGAACTAGGTGGAACTAGGGTTATTGTAAACAATGGTGGAGACATAGCGATAAAGGATATAACTGGTGAGCCTATAAAAGTGGGAATACCTTTAAATGATACCGAATTAGTACTTACTATTAATGCTGAAAGTAATATTAATGGTATTTGTACTAGTGGCCTTGGAGGAAGAAGTTTTACAAAAGGAATTGCTACAGCAGCTGTATCTTTAGGAGAAACTGCGGCTATAGCAGATGCTTGCGCCAGCTATTTAGGCAATGAAACTAATGTAGAAGCTGAGAATATAGTACGTTGTTATGCAGAGGAAATAGATTCTGAAACTGATATACCAGGACATTTAGTAACTCTAAAAGTAGGAGATATTGGTGAAAAAAATGTATATAAAGCTCTACTGAATGGCCTTAAAAAGGCAGAGGAATTATATGACAATCATATAATTAGGGGTGCAGTACTATGCGTAAAGGATAAGATTGTAATGGTACCAGAGAATGTTGCTGTGTTAAAGTAATGATATTACTTTAGGCACATTCAAATAAATAACTAGTCAGTATGCTAGTCTATTTTGGATCCCACCACGTCAACAGAACCCTCAGATAGCCCACTATCTGAAGAACCTATTTCCTTGTAGGCGCTTCAAAATATACGTCGCATCTTTGACTTACTATTTATTTTCATATGCCTTATCAATAAATTAAGAGTATCTTTAAAAAAATTTTAATTATTTAATTATTTTTTTTTCAAAGATACTCTTTTGTGTATGCGAAAAATTAATCAAATAATAATTAAATGCTGAAAAAATATATAATTATGCATGTTTTACAATAATTATATTTGAATTTTTCAAAAAAACAGTTAAAATATTAATATAGTGATAAAGTGTTTAGTTATATATTAAAATGTTAGTTATTAAGCAGTAGAGATAAGACTAATATTGAGTTATATTATTTTTTATAATAAAAGCAATATAAATATTACAAAAATAAATAAATATATATAGGTTTTTAAGCTGGTTTTATTTTTAAAGATTATA
>NZ_BAEV01000031.1 GCF_000246895.1 Clostridium arbusti SL206
ACACGTAGTATAGTAATCAAAATTTTCCTCTATAAAATAGAGGAAAATAATAATATATATTTATTTTGCATATTCTACTGATCTAGTTTCTCTAATTACATTAATTTTAATTTGACCAGGATACTCTAATTCATTTTCTATTCTCTTAACAATATTCCTTGCCATTTCTGATGCACCTGCATCATCAACACTCTCTGGTTTAACCATTATTCTAATTTCTCGTCCAGCCTGAATGGCATATGACTTTTCTACACCTTCGTATGAGTTTGAAATTTCTTCTAATTTTTCCAAACGTTTTATATATGCTTCTAAAGTTTCTCGTCTTGCGCCAGGCCTAGCAGCTGATATAGCATCCGCTGCTTGAACAAGTATAGCTTCAAGTGATTGAGGATCAATGTCGCCATGATGAGCCCCAATTGCATTTACTATAACAGAAGATTCATGATGCTTCTTTGCTATTTCAGATCCTATTAAAGCATGTGGACCTTCAATCTCGTGATCGACTGCTTTTCCTATGTCATGTAGCAAACCTGCTCTTTTTGCAAGTGTTGGATCTATACCAAGTTCAGATGCCATAAATCCAGCTAAGTACGATACTTCTACAGAATGCTTTAAAACATTCTGACCATAACTCGTTCTGTATTTTAGTCTACCTAAAAGTCTTATAAGTTCTGCATGTAAACCATGAACACCAGTTTCGAAAGTAGCCTGTTCGCCTTCTTCCTTTATATTAGTCTCTACTTCCTTCTTGGCTTTTTCAACCATTTCTTCAATCCTAGCAGGATGAATTCTACCATCCAGTATTAGTTTTTCTAAGGCGATTCTTGCAACCTCTCTTCTTATAGGATCAAATCCAGAAAGTATAACTGCTTCTGGCGTATCATCGATTATTAAATCAATTCCAGTTAGGGTTTCTAAGGCTCTAATATTTCTACCTTCCCTACCAATTATTCGACCTTTCATTTCATCATTAGGTAAAGAAACAACATAAACTGTTGATTCTGCTACATGATCAGCAGCGCATCTTTGTATTGCACAAGTTATGATTTCTCTAGCCTTTTTATCAGCTTCTTCTTTTGCTTTTGTTTCAATTTCTTTAACCATAACTGCTGAATCATGCTTTATTTCTTTACGAACTTCATCAAGCAATAATTGCTTTGCTTCTTCTGAGCTAAGATTTGAAAGTCTCTCAATCTCTTTTCTTTGGTTTTGATATAATTCTTCAATGTTTTTTTCTTTTTCTTCCATTGCACTTTCACGTGCGTTTAAACTTTCTTCTTTCTTTTCAATTAAGTCACCCTTTTTATCAAGAGCTTCTTCCCTTTGAATGTTTCTTCTTTCCAATCTTTGAATTTCAGTTCTTCGCTCTCTTGATTCTTTTTCAAAATCAACTCTTAGCTTATGAACTTCATCCTTTGCTTCTAAAATGGACTCTTTTTTCATTGATTCAGCTTCTCTGCTAGCTTCATCCTTTATATTTTTTGCTTCTTCTTCAACCTTTGATATTTTAGCCCAAGAATAATTTCTTCTAATATAAAGTTCAATTGCAACCACCAGAATTACCAATACAACGACAATTATCATCCAATAGTTAAGTAGTCCCATTGCCGTAAACACCTCCTTTGCTTATACAGCTTCATAAAATTGTAAAAATGAAAGCTTTGAAAAGGTGTCATATTTATTCAATTGGCAATCATTTGAATATGCTAAACCAGTATCTGTATTTAACTCAATTGTATATTAATTTAACATTTATGTCAAGGTTATAAAAATTAGCACTATAAAAATTATTTTAATAATCTTTACAGTGCTTTTATTATCTTTAATATGATGGTTAATTATACATTAAATATAATTATTTTAAGTATTATTAAGCCTTAGGTAATTTTTTTTCTTTTTCTGAATTATCTTTTTCATCATTATTAGTCTTTGATTTTTTTAAAGGCAATTCATACTTTTCTCTGATTTTGGTTTCAATTTCCATTTCTATATCCGGATTTTCCTTTAAATATTGCTTAGCATTTTCTCTACCTTGACCAAGTCTTATTTCTCCATAAGAAAACCAAGCACCACTTTTTTGAACTATTTCTTCTTTAACACCAACATCAATAATATTTCCTTGTTTTGAAATACCTTCATTGTACATTATATCAAATTCAGCTTGTTTAAATGGAGGGGCTATTTTATTTTTTATTACTTTTACTCTAGTTCTATTACCAATCATTTCTTCCCCTTGTTTTATAGAATCGATTCTTCTAATATCCATTCTTACTGAAGCATAAAATTTTAAAGCTCTTCCACCAGGAGTTGTTTCTGGATTTCCAAACATAATACCAACTTTTTCTCTTAATTGATTTATAAATACGACTACACAATTTGATTTATTTATAGCTCCTGCCAGCTTTCTTAGTGCTTGAGACATAAGTCTTGCTTGAAGTCCAACATGAGAGTCGCCCATTTCGCCCTCTATTTCAGCTCTAGGAACTAAAGCTGCAACAGAATCCACCACTATTACATCTATAGCTCCAGATCTTACAAGAGCTTCTGCTATTTCTAAGCCCTGTTCACCAGTATCTGGTTGTGAAACTATTAAATTTTCTGTGTCAACACCAAGTCTTTTTGCATAAGATGGATCCAATGCATGCTCAGCATCAATAAATGCAGCAGTACCATCTGTTTTTTGAGCTTCTGCTATAATGTGAAGTGCTACTGTAGTTTTACCAGAAGATTCTGGACCATATATTTCTATAATTCTTCCCTTTGGTACTCCTCCTATTCCTAGTGCTATATCTAAAGCTAAGCATCCTGTTGATATTGAATCTATATCTGCTATACCATGTTCTCCAAGTTTCATAATAGAGCCTTTTCCAAATTGTTTTTCAATCTGTCCCATAGCAGCTTCTATCGCTTTTAATTTTTCATTATCCATATTATATCCCCTAAGGGTTCACCAACCTTTCCTCATGTCGAACGTTTGTTCTATTTAAATTATATAATAAATTTTCAATTAGGTCAATACTATGAATAAAAGTTCCTGTTTTAGCAGGAACTTTATTCATAGTAAAATTATGGACATATTTTTAATTTTTATTCACTTGTCTAATCTTATAATTTCTTTATTCTTAACAAAATAATCTATTCCAGAAACAATCGTTATTATAACTGCTAAAATCATAGTTACACTAGTTAAATTTTTAAAGAGCGCTACTAAATCTATAGGGAAATAGTTATGTAAGAATTTAATATTTCGTATATTCAAGTTTATTAATGCACACACTATAGCAACAATTTGTACAACTGTTTTTATCTTCCCCCACCAACTAGCTGCTAGTACCACACCTTCTGCAGCTGCAATTGATCTAAGTCCTGTAACTGCAAATTCTCTTGCAATTATTATAATTGCAATCCAACTGTTTAATATATGAAATTCAACTAGAGAAACTAAAGCCGCAGATACTAAAAGCTTATCTGCTAAAGGATCCATTAATTTTCCAAAACGTGTTATTTGATTTCTGCTTCTAGCTATATACCCATCAAGTTTATCTGTAAGCGCTGCTATAATAAACACGGTTGTGGCAATACTTCTGCCATAAGGAATCCCCCTTACAGCAACAAAAATTAAAAATACAGGAACTAAAATTATTCTTATTAAAGTTAGTTTATTGGCGAGATTCATCACATACAACTCCTATTAAATCATATTCTAGACTATCTATAATTTTTATTTTAGCGAAATTACCTACATTTAATATTCTATCACACTTGAAAAAAATTTCACCATCTATTTCTGGTGCCATCTCATAATTTCTTCCGTACCAAAAATCATCACTATTTTTACCTTCTATCATAACATTATATATTCTTCCGATTTTATTTTTATTTATCTCTAACGATATTTCTTGCTGAATTATCATTAGATCTTCTTGTCTTTGTTCCTTTATCTTTTCATCTATTTGATTTGGCATATTAAAAGCTTCTGTTTCCTCTTCTCTTGAATATTTAAAGACTCCTAATTTATCAAACTTAATAAATCTAATAAAATCTTTTAATTCTTCAAAGTCTTCATCAGTTTCACCTGAAAAACCTACAATTATTGATGTTCTCAGACAGATGTTTTTAATACTATTTTTTAAATTTAATATTGCTTTGGTTATTTCTTCTTTTCTTGTACGTCTTCGCATCTTTGTCAATATATTGTTACTTATATGCTGTATAGGTATATCTATGTATTTGCATACTTTATCATTATTAGATATTTCAGTTACTAGTTCATCAGTTATTTCTTCTGGATAACAATAAAGTATTCTTATCCATTCTATAGCTTTTATTTCTCCAATTTTCCTAAGAAGTTCAGGCAGCATTTTCTTATTATATATATCTATCCCATATCTTGTTGTATCTTGTGCCACAATAATTATCTCTTTTATACCTTGCCTAGCTAATTCAGTACATTCTTCAATAATATCTTGTATAGTTCTACTTCTATATTTTCCCCTAATTTTAGGAATTATACAATATGAGCAATAATTATTGCATCCCTCTGATATTCTTACATAAGCACTAAATGAACCAGTAGTTACAACTCTTTTTCCTTGATTTATATTTTCATCACTGTAATTACATAAACTTTGTTTTTCAGCATCACCCTTTAAAAAGTTTTTGATAGCATTATTAAGTTTATTATAGTCGTTTACACCTAAAATCAAGTCTAGCTCTGGCATTAACTTCAATAGTTCATCTCCATATCTTTGAGTTAGACAGCCTGTTGCTATAAGCATTTTACAATTATATTTTTCTTTATATTCAGCCATTTCTAAAATAGTATCTATAGATTCTTGTTTTGATGCTTCAATAAATCCACAAGTATTTATTAATATTATATCTGCTTTTTTAGGATCATTTACGATTTCATAATTATCTTTAATAGTTCCTAACACAGTTTCTGAATCAATTCTATTTTTATCACAGCCTAAACTTATGATTCCAAAATTTAGTTTACTCACATTAAATCCTCCTACTTTAAGATTCTTCTTATCAATGACACTTATTTTATAGCTAAAAAACAAATTTAACAAGGAATTTTTAATTACATATATTCCCTTGGCAATATCATAATTTTTCCATATCTTCTTTAGCTATTAAAATATTTCTAGGTTTACTTCCATCACGTTGTGATATGATTCCCTTTTCTTCTAGTTGTTCAACAATTCTAGCCGCTCTGTTGTATCCTATTCTCAACTTTCTTTGAATCAATGAAGTTGAGGCTTGATCTGCTTCAACTATAATTTTTATTGCCTCATTCAATAGCTCGTCTTCATCTCCTGATTTAGATTCTACCGAATTATTATTAATTTCTTCAATTATTTCTTCTCTATACTCAGATTTTAGATTTTGATCTTTAATAAAGGCTACAACTTTTTCAACTTCTTCTTCTGATATAAATGCACCTTGTATTCTTAGTGGTTTAGATTCTCCTACCGGATAGAATAACATATCACCTTTACCCAGAAGTTTTTCTGCCCCTGCCGTATCAAGTATTGTTCTTGAATCTATTTGACTTGATACTGCAAAAGAAATTCGAGATGGTATATTTGCCTTAATAACACCTGTAATTACATCTACAGAAGGTCTTTGAGTAGCAATAACTAAATGCATACCTGCAGCTCTTGCCATTTGAGCTAGTCTTCCTATGTAATCTTCTACGTCATTTGGACATACCATCATAAGGTCTGCAAGTTCATCAATTATTATAACAATCCAAGGGAGTTTATTGTCTATTTTCCCCTTATGATATAATTCATTGTATCCTTCTATATTTCGCACACTATTATCTGCAAACATCTTATATCTTTTAGTCATCTCATTTACTGCCCAACTAAGAGCACCGGCAGCTTTTTTGGGATTAGTTACTACAGGAATCAAAAGATGTGGTATACCATTATATATGCTAAGCTCAACTACTTTTGGATCAATCATTAATAATTTAACATCATCAGGTAGATATTTGTATAAAATACTTATTATTAATGTATTAATACATACACTTTTACCAGAACCTGTAGCTCCCGCAATAAGCATATGAGGCATTTTACTTAGGTCAGACACAACACAATTTCCACCTATATCTTTACCTAAACAGAAAGCTACTCTAGATTTTGTATTACTAAAAGCATCTGATTCTATAACTTCACGTAGATATACCGGTGTCAAATCTTTATTTGGTACTTCTATACCTATAGCAGCTTTTCCTGGAATTGGTGCTTCTATTCTTACTCCAGCAGAAGCTAGGTTTAAAGCTATATCATCTGCCAAATTAACAATTTTACTTACTTTAACTCCAGCACTTGGCTGAAGTTCATATCTAGTTACAGAGGGCCCCTTTGTAACTTGAATTACTTTTGCATCTACTCCAAAGCTATTTAAGGTATCTGTTAATTTCGTGGCACTTGTTAAAAGTTCTTTTTTATCGCTTTTATTTAGTTTACTAAGTTCATTTTCATTTAAGAAATCTACCCTTGGTAATTCATAGTCGCCATTAATATCTTTTATTGAATTATCCTCAATTTCCTTTTCAAGTTCTTCACCTATAGCTTCTGATGGAATTTCCTTATTACTGTTACTGTTATTCCTATCATTACTATCTTTTATTTTAATATCTGATTCTGAAATAGCTTTGCTTTCATCATTTTTAGTATCAGGTTTATTTTTTATGAATTCCATAACATTTATTTTATTTAAAGTATCCTTTAATATGTTATCATTATCGTCTTTATCTATATTATACTTTTTTGTTTCATCAACATTTTGTTTTTGTCTTTTATGTAGAAGTAGAGTTTTTTTTAAAGCATCTCCTAAAGACTTTTTTGATATTAATACAAAAGAAACAATATAAATGCAAAAAAATACTACATAACACCCTTTACCAAAAAATTTTAGAAGTGGAACATCTATTATAAATGAGACTACTCCACCATGCATTATATTATTAGTATTGTATATGTTTTTGATTCCCTCTATAACTTGTCCACCACTATAATAATCACTTATATTAATCATTGTAATTAGAAGAAGAGTATTTATTATAAAGAGAATGATTCCATAAAACTTTTTGCTAAAGCCTATACTACCCCTCTTAACCATATATCCTATACCAATTACTATTATTATAAAAGGAAAAGCATAAGAACCAATTCCTATTATAGTAAAAAGTAATTTTCGCATACCTTTTCCAAATATACCACTTGTATTAGTAAAAAAAAGACTAAATATTATGAATATGCCAAAACATATTAATATAATACCTGCAATATCGCTGTTTAAAGTTGAGCTCTGATTTGAAGTATTATTTTTTACATTTCTTCTTCTAGACAATGAATTCACCTCCAAATTGTTTATTCTACATTTAATTAAAATATCCTCTTTATTTAATTAATACTATGTTTATATTCACTAAAATTAGTGATGTAAAGATAGATAACAGTATAGTATAAATAAATTAACCATAGGAAGTATCGCCTATGGTTGTTTTTGAATCATTTGCTCTAATTTTCCTAGTGCTTCTTTAATACCACCAACACTATCTATCAGCCCATAATTCACTGCTTGATTACCAATAAGTATTGTACCCATGTCATTCAACAATTCATCGCTTTGAATCATTAATCTATTAATAGTTTCCTTATCAATTTTTGAGGTTCTAGTAATAAATTCAATTATTCTTTGCTGCATCTTATTAAAATATTCAAAAGTTTGAGGTACTCCAATTATAAGTCCATTCATTCGTATTGGATGGATAATCATTGTTGCACTGGGAGATATAAAAGAATAATCTGCAGAAGTAGCTAATGGAACACCAATTGAGTGTCCTCCTCCAATAACTAATGAAACAGTTGGTTTGCTTAAACTTCTAATCATTTCTGCTATAGCAAGCCCCGCTTCAACATCTCCACCAACAGTATTTAAAACTATTAGGACACCTTCTATATTTTTACTTCTTTCAATTGAAACCAACTGCGGTATTACATGTTCGTATTTCGTTGCTTTAGTTTGAGGAGAAAGAACTGTATGACCTTCAATTTGTCCTATTATAGGTAACACATATATTCTTTCGTCTTCTTCAGCTAAATCATTAACACCTAATTCTTTTATATTTTCAAGTTGTTCACTATCTTCTCTTTTTTCATTTTTTTTATCTTTAGCCTTACCCATAAATATCACTCCAGTCTATATATATTTTGTGCATATATACTGAAATATATTCATGTTTAGGTTTATTAATAATCTAGGCACTCTATATTATAATTAGACCTTTTTTAAATCATTATCATCAAAATCAACTATTATTGTTCTAGTGCCTATTTTTTTTACATATTGCCAAGGTACTTCAGAAAATTCACTTTTATTGAAAAAACTTAAGCCTGATTTATTTTCGTTTAAAATCAAAAATTTCATATTTCCCATATCATCTATAACTACGTCGTTATTTGAAAGAGCTGCGTATTTTTCTCCATCATTTACATTGATGATTTCATATTTTTCTATTTCACTATAGAGTTTAAAATTATCGTTATCATTTAAATTATCATTCAAAATAATCACCTCATATAAAATTTATAGTATATAAATAAACTATGATTATTTTAAATAAGTAATTACAAATAATTTAAAATAAAAATAAAAAGGCACTATTGCCCTTCTATCCTTACTGTTCGTCTTTAGCTTCTTCTGGTTTAGACTCAGCTATAGCATCTTTTCTTGAAAGATTAATTCTACCTTGGTTATCAATATCAGTTACTTTTACTAATATTTCATCACCTGCTGATACAATATCTTCCACTTTATTTACTCTATTTACATCAAGTTTTGATATATGAACAAGACCTTCTTTTCCAGGTAATATCTCAACAAAAGCTCCAAAGTTTGTTGTCTTTACAACTTTTCCTAAATATATATCCCCTACTTTAACGTCCTTTGTAAGGTCATCTATCATTTTAAGTGCCTTATTAGCACTTTCACCATCATTTGACATAACAAAAACTTTTCCATCATTATTTATATCAATTTTTACACCAGTTTCAGCTATAATTTTATTTATAGTCTTTCCTCCTGCGCCTATAACATCTCTAATTTTATCAGGATGTATATTTATTGTGTAAGCTCTTGGCGCATAAGGAGACATTTCTTCTCTTGGCTTTGAAATACAATCATTTATTTTTTCAAGTATTAAAAGTCTTGCTTTTTTAGCACCTTTTATAGCCTGTTCTATGCAATTTTTTGAAAGACCATGAATTTTTGTATCTACCTGAATAGCAGTTATACCCTTTTCAGTACCAGCTACTTTAAAATCCATATCTCCAAAGAAGTCCTCTAGTCCTTGTATATCTGTAATAACTTTTTCTTCGGATAAATCTTCACTAGTTATAAGTCCCATTGCTATACCAGCAGCCGGTCTCTTTATAGGAACTCCTGCATCAAGAAGTGCTAAGGTACTTCCACATACACTTGCTTGAGAAGTTGATCCATTAGAACTTAGAACTTCTGAAACCAACCTTATAGTGTACGGAAATTCTTCTTCAGAAGGTATTAATGGTTCTAATGCCTTTTCTGCTAAAGCTCCATGTCCAATCTCTCTTCTTCCTGGTCCTCTTAAAGGTCTTACTTCACCTGTTGAGTAGGAAGGGAAATTATAATGATGCATATATCTTTTAGACTCTTCTGTTCCAAGTCCATCTAATATTTGCACATCACCTAGTGCTCCTATGGTAGCTACGGTCATAACTTGAGTTAGTCCTCTTGAAAACAAACCAGTACCATGAGTTCTTGGTAGTATGCCTACTTCACAACCAAGTTTTCTTACTTCATCAAAAGATCTTCCATCAGGTCTTCTATCTTCATGTAATAACATGTTTCTAACAATTTCTTTTTGTGTAGAATATACCACTTCACCTATTTCAGAACTACTTCCTGGATACTTCTCACCAAATTCTTCATCTAGTTTTTTATTTATACTCTTTAATACTTCGCCTCTTTGATCTCTATCAGTGATATACATAGCTTCTTTTAACATATCAAAAGCAAAGTTCTTTACATCTTCTGCTAAGTCTTTGTCAACTTTGTGTAAAGTTGGTTCAATTTTTTGTTTTCCAAATTGTTTCATGGCTTCTTCTTGGAATGATACAACTTCTTGACAAGCATTAAATGCAAAATCTACAGCATTAATCATAACATCTTCAGGTATTTCATCTCCACCTGCTTCAATCATCATAACTCTCTCTTTTGTTGCACATACAGTTAAATTTAATATGCTATCTTCTCTCTGCTGCGTAGTTGGATTTAATATAAATTCATCACCAATCATTCCTACTGATACAGTACCAACTGGTGTAGTAAAAGGAATGCTTGATAAGCATAATGCCATGGATGCTCCATTCATGGCCAATATATCTGGTACATTATCTTGTTCAACAGATACTACTGTACATACAATTTGAACATCATTTCTATAACCCTTAGGGAAAAGTGGTCTTAATGGTCTATCTATTGCTCTAGCATGTAATATAGCCTTTTCTGATGGTCTACCTTCCCTCTTTATAAAGCCTCCAGGTATCTTTCCTACAGAATATAATCTTTCTTCATATTCCACACTTAATGGGAAGAAATCTATACCTTCTCTAGGAGATTCTGAAGCATTGGCATTTACTAATATAACAGTCTCACCATAGCTCATGAAAATGGCACAATCGGAAATCATACCTATTTTACCAAATTCCACCTTCATTTTCCTGCCTGCAATGGTAGTTTCAAGTACGTGATTCATACATCTACCTCCTTTAAGTAAATAGTAATGCATATATTATATATTATTGTAATAATTGAATTTTATATGTAATAAGAACACTAAAATAATAGAGCGGTTTAAACCGCTCTATTAGATTATTTTCTTAATCCAAGTTTTTTAATAATAGCACGATATCTTTCAATATCTTTCTTAGTTAAATAATTTAAAAGACCTCTTCTTTGACCTACCATCATTAGAAGACCTCTTCTTGAATGGAAATCTTTCTTATGAACTTTTAAATGATCATTTAAATGATTGATTTGTTCAGTTAATAAAGCTATTTGAACTTCTGGAGAACCAGTATCTCCTTCATGTCTGCTATGTTCTTTAATAATAGATTCTTTTAGTACTTTATCCATTGTGACACCTCCAAAATATTATCCCCTTATCCCAAGAATATCGTCGGTCAATCAATAATCTTAGTAATAGGTTACTAAATTGTATTATATCAAATAAAAATTAAATTGTAAATAATTTTTACAATTTAATTTCAATATTTCTCATTTTTGCAAATTTCTTGTCTTTTTCTAGCTGATTTTTAAGTTCTGCTAGAGAATTAAATTTTTGTTCATCACGTATTCTACTAATAAAATATATTTTTATATACTCATTATATATTTCATTAGTAAAATCTAATATATAAGTTTCAATAGTTAATTCATTTATGCCAATAGTAGGATTTGTGCCTATATTAGTTATACCCTTATATATTTTTTCTTTATATTTTACCAAAGTGTAATAAACACCCTTTTTGGGAATAGCAAACTCTTTATTGTATTCTAAATTAGCAGTTGGAAATCCAATGGTTCTTCCCAATTTTTTCCCAGATATCACCTTACCTTTAAGCATATAAGGTTTTAAGAGCATATTATTTACATCTTCCATTTTACCAGCACCTATGTTAGTTCTTATTCTTGTACTACTAATTACATTTTCATTATACTCAATAGGATTTATTATAAAGAGTTTGAAATTATATTCTTCACTTAATTTTTTTAACAATTCAATATCACCAAGATTTTTATGTCCAAATCTATAGTTAAAGCCAACTACAATCCCAACAGCATTATAACATTTAATCATATTAAATATAAAATTTTCAGGCGACATTTTCATCAAATCTTCATTAAACAAAGCAAAATTTACTATATCAATACCCAATTTATCTAAAATTTCAGCTTTAGTATCATTGTCCATTATAAGCTTTGGAACTTTATCTTTATCAACTATGGTTAATGGATGATTTGCAAAAGTATTTACCATACTTTTAATGTTTCCATTTGATTTTGATAATTCCAACACCTTATTAATCAATGTTAGATGCCCCTTGTGAAGACCATCAAAGCTACCTAATGCTATAAAAGTATTATATTTCAACTTTGTTTTAAAATTGTCATGTAAAATAATCATACTTATTTACTCCTAAGTTAATAATTTAACTATTTTAAAACCCACTTCATTTTTCATACCTATTCCAATGAATTTATTGTTTTTTAAATATGTTCTACACAATTTGTTATCAGGGATATAATCTATTAATGAATTATTTTTAAGTATAACTCCATTTATAAGTAACTTTTCTAAGTCATCATTAAAATATATTTTTTGATACATGTGTAAAGCAGTATCCATAGAAATCAAATGCTCTCTTATATTTTCTTCAGTTAAATCATCTAATTTAATTGAATCCTCTTTTGTAAATGCCCCAGTTGCTATTCTTTCTAGATTCCACATTAATCCACCGCATTTAAGTATTGAACCTATATCATTGCAAAGACTCCTAATATACGTTCCTTTTGAACACTTTACCACAAAAGAAACATAAGGTATTTTAATTTCCGTAATCCTTATATCATATATAGTTATTTTTCTACTTTTTCTTTCTACTTCAATTCCTTGTCTTGCCAATTCATATAATCTTTTACCATTTACTTTTAATGCTGAATACATAGGTGGGATTTGATCTATAGATCCTATAAAAGAATTTATAGCATCTCTTATATCCTCTTCTGATACATTTATATGGCTGCCTTTAACTATTTTACCCTCTTTATCATAAGTATCACTAGTAAAACCAAGCTTTAAAACTACATCATATATCTTAAAATCATCCATTATGTAGTCTACAAGTTTTGTAGCCTTACCTAAACAAACAGGTAATACACCTGTAGCTAAAGGATCTAATGTACCAGTATGTCCAACCTTCTTAATTCTACTTAATTTTCTTATACTTCTTACTACATCGAAAGAAGTCATACCAGGAGTCTTATATATATTCAGTATACCATCCATTATATCAGCTCTTTTTCCAATTCTTTTATAAGTATTTCTTCCGCTTCTTCAATAGTTACATCTAATTTCAATCCAGCAGCTCTTATATGTCCACCACCACTGAATTTTTCTGCTACCTTTCTTACATCAACATAGTTTTTAGACCTTAGACTAACTTTAACCCCATCTTCTGTTTCTTTTAGCAGTATAGCAGTTTCTACAGTATCAATTTTTAATCCAATAGATATAACCTCAGCACTATCACATTCTTTAATTCCCGCTTTATTTAGCATATTAATAGTAAGTTTCATTATACAGATATTATTAGTACTATTAAGATATAAGTTATCTATTACCAATCCTTGAAGTTTTATAACTTCAAGTTTTTTGTTGTCAAATATTTTTCTATGTATAGAACTAAAATCAAGTCCTGCATTTATTAAATTACCTGCAATTAAATGTGTATTATAAGTAGTATTAGAATGTCTAAATGAACCGGTATCTGTTAAAATTGACGTATATATGCATTCAGCAATTTTAACATCAATATTTACATTCATTTGATTTAATAATTTGTAAATTATTTCTCCAACAGAAGCTGCCTTAGTATCCACATAGTTTATATCTCCATAGGAATCATTGGACAAATGATGATCCATATTTATTATGATAAAACTTTTATTATGAAAATCTATATCACAATTTAATCTATCTACATTTCCGCAATCAAGTGCAACTAAGCAATCAGCATCTTTGGGTATTTCTTTAAGAGATCCATCTATTTCATTACTTAAAGGAAGAAATGAAAATGTTTCTGGTATGGTTTCTTTACATACTATAGATACATCTTTATTTATTGACCTAAGACCATTAACTAAAGCAAGAGAACTTCCTAAAGAATCTCCATCTGGTGACTGATGAAAAGTAACAAAAATCTTGTTACTTTTCATCAGTGTATTAATAATTTCATCAATTATCATTTTTTTTGGTCTCCTTTATCTTCTGAAGAATAGAATCTATATGCATTCCATGTTCAATAGAATTATCAAGTTCAATAATTATCTCTGGTGTTAACCTTAGACTAACTTGATGACCAACTTCTCTTCTTATAAATCCTGCACTTTTTTTAAGAATACTTAGACTTTCATTTTTTGCATTATCATCTCCAAGTATACTTACAAATACCTTTGCATATCTCAAGTCTTTAGTAACGTCTACTTTAGTAACACTTATTAAAGTATTAAGTCTTGGATCTTTTATTTCATTTTGTATCACGTTGCTAACAACTTTTTTTACTTCTTCATTTATTCTTCCACCTCTGTATTTAACCACAGAAATCTCCCCTTTGTATTATAATTCTTTAGGCTTTATTTCTTCCATAGCAAATACCTCAAGAATATCTCCTTCTTTTATGTCGTTGTATTTTTCTATTGTAAGGCCACATTCATAACCAGCAGCAACTTCTTTAGCATCATCTTTAAATCTCTTAAGAGATCCAAGTTCGCCTTCAAGAATTACAATTCCGTCTCTTATAATTCTAATACTGCTGTTTCTTGTTATCTTTCCATCAAGTACATAACATCCTGCAACAGTTCCTATACTAGATATCTTATATACTTGCCTAATTTCTACCTTACCTACTATAACCTCTTTAAATTCTGGTTCAAGCATACCTAACATTGCTGCTTTAATATCATCAAGAGCATTATAGATTATTCTATAAGTTTTTATGTCAACATCTTCTTTTTCAGCAGCACTGGTAGCATTAGTATCAGGTCTTACATTAAAACCTATTATTATGGCATTTGATGCACTAGCTAAAGTTACATCTGTTTCTGTTATAGCTCCTACTGCTCCATGTATAACTCTTACCTTTACAGATTCTGTTGAAAGTTTTTCAAGAGATTGTTTTAAAGCTTCAATTGAACCCTGAACATCTGCTTTAACAATAATATTAAGTTCTCTAACTTTTCCTTCTTGTATTTGACTATATAATTCCTCTAAAGATACTTTATGGTTTGAGTTCAAGTAAGTATTTCTAACCTTTTCTTTTCTCTTCTCAGACATACTTCTTGCAGTCTTTTCATCTCTTATTACATTGAATTTGTCTCCAGCAGATGGCACTTCTGAAAGTCCAAGTATCTCCACTGGTATTGAAGGTCCTGCGCTCTTTATCTTCTTGCCATTATCGTCAAACATAGCTCTTATTCTACCGTAGGTTGAACCAACCAATATTGAATCTCCTACATGAAGTGTACCATTTTGAACTAAAAGAGAAGCAACTGGTCCTCTTCCTTTATCAAGTTTGGATTCAATTACGGCACCTTTAGCCTTTCTACTTGAATCTGCTTTTAATTCTTTTACTTCAGCTGTTAATACTATCATTTCAAGTAAATCGTCTATACCTATTTTAGTTTTTGCTGAAACTGGTACACATATTGTCTCTCCACCCCAGTCTTCTGGAACAAGACCATACTCAGTAAGTTCCTGTTTTACTTTGTCAGGATTAGCACCTGGTTTATCTATTTTATTTATAGCTACAATTATAGGTACATTAGCAGCTTTACAATGATTAATAGCTTCTTTAGTCTGAGGCATTATACCATCATCAGCAGCGACTACAAGTATAACTATATCTGTAATTTGAGCTCCTCTAGCTCTCATAGCTGTAAATGCTTCATGACCAGGTGTATCTAAGAATGTTATGCTTTCACCATTTATATTAACAACATAAGCACCTATGTGTTGTGTAATTCCACCAGCTTCACTTTCTGTTACTTTAGCTTTTCTAATAGCGTCTAGTAATGAAGTTTTACCATGGTCAACATGACCCATTACAGTAACAACTGCTGGTCTCTTTTTTAATAATAAGTCATTATCTGCTTCACTATCTATTTCAGCAAAATCATCATCATCATTATCTTCCTTAGGTACAGCAATGGTATTAAATTTTTCGCACAATTTTTCAGCGGTCTCAAAATTTATCTCTTGGTTTATAGCTGCCATAACACCCATAAACATTAATTGTTTAATAACTTCAGCTGTTGGACTTCCTATTTTATCTGAAAGTTCTTTTACTGTTATAGTCTTATCTATTTCAATAATCTCTTTTTCTTCTGCTACTTCTTCAGTAGATATATTATCTTCTAAATCTTCTAAATCTTCTTTCTTATTTTTGTTCTTTTTGCGCTTTACCTCATTTATACTATCATTTAAAATTTCTTCATATTCTTCTACTAAACTTTCTTTTTTACCTACAGCACTTTCAGCAAAATCTTTATTTTCACTGTCAGCAAAAAATTCCTTTATAAGTTCAGCATCTTCATCATCTATTGTACTCATATGATTCTTTACTTCTATATTAAACTCTTGTAAAAGTAAATTTATTAAATCTTTGCTAGAAATACCTAGCTCCTTTGACAATTCATGCACTCTTATTTTTGACAAATAAGTCACCCCCGATTATATTTTTTCCTGCCATAATTCCAAAAGCTTTTTGCTCATATTTGTATCAGTAATACAGACAACATTAATCTCTGGCCTTCCTAAAGCTCTACCTAATTCTTCTTTAGTAAAAAATTCAATGATTTTCGAATTAAATCTTTTGGCATATGTATTAAACTTATCCTTTGTATTTACTGAGGCATCCTTTGATATTAATATGATCTTTGAGCTTCCAGCTTTTAGTGTCTCTTCACATTTATTGTAGCCTTCTTTTAGATTTCCTGCTTTTTTAACAAGACCTAAAAACCTAAGAAATTTATCATTGTTCATTTATAATTTCATCCTTTAGTTTTGAATAGATTTCATCACTGATATCTGTTTCAAGGCTTTTTGCAAGTCTTTTTGCTCTTACTGACTTTTCTAAGCACTCTATATTCTTACAAATGTAAGCTCCCCTACCAGCTTTTTTCCCGGTAAAATCTATTGAAACTTCGCCTTCTTTAGTTCTGACAATTCTAATTAATTCTTTTTTTGGTTTCATTTCCATGCATCCAGTACACATTCTTTTAGGTATTTTTTTTACAACCATAGCAATACACCTCTATTCTTCAATAGATTTTGTAAGTTTTTCAGCTTGTTCTTTATTTTTAATATCTATCTTCCAACCAGTAAGTTTAGCTGCAAGTCTTACATTTTGGCCTTCCTTACCTATTGCTAATGAAAGCTGTCCTTCATCTACAATAACCTTAGCACTCTTATTACCTTCATCAATAGATACATCAATTACTTTTGCTGGGCTTAAAGCATTTGCTATATATTCTTCAGGCAATTTATTCCACTTGATAATGTCAATTTTTTCATTTCTTAGTTCATTAACAATATTTTGTACCCTAGTACCTTTAGTTCCAACACAAGCACCCATAGGATCCACATTTTCATCATTAGAATAAACTGCAATTTTAGTTCTTGATCCAGCTTCTCTCGATATGGATTTTATTTCAACTATTCCTTCATATATTTCAGGAACTTCTAATTCAAATAATCTTTTTACAAGACCAGGATGAGTTCTTGAAACTACTACTTGTGCACCCTTTGTTGTATTTTTAACTTCAACAATATATAATTTTATCATTGTATTATATATGTAGTCTTCTCCAGGTATTTGCTCATTTTGGCTTAATACTGCTTCTATTTTACCAAGATCAATAAGTACATTGCCCTTGTCTTTTCTTATAACAGTTCCAGTAATAATATCAAATTCTTTTTCAGCGAATTCATTATATATTATACTTCTTTCTGCTTCTTTGATTCTTTGAACAACAACTTGTTTCGCTGATTGAGCTGCTACTCTACCAAAAGTTTTTGGAGTAACTTCAATATCAGCTAAATCTCCAACCTGATATCTAGGATTCTTTGTTTTTGCATCTTCCAAAGATATTTCATTTATATCATCAAAAACTTCTTCCACAACAGTTTTTTGAGAGTAAACATGAATATCTCCATTTTCTCTATCCATGGTAACTTTCACATTGTGTGCATTGTCAGCTACTTTTGCATAATTCTTCTTATATGCAGCTACTAAAGCATCTTCAATTGTAGAAAATAATAAATCCTCACTTATTCCTTTTTCCCTAACAATTTCTTTTAATGCACCGATAAATTCCTCATTCATTTTTGTTTAAACCTCCTTAAAGCTCCCCTTTTAGAATAACCTTGTCAATGGTGTTTCTAGGTATTGAAAATTCATTATTTTCATCATAAATAATAATATTATCCGAATCAAATTTAATAAGTTTTCCTTCAAGATTTCTTTTACCTTCATATAACTTATTTAAATCTAAACTAATATTTGAATTAATATACTTATTTAAATGCTCATCTGTAAAAAGTGTTCTAAATACGCCGGGAGAAGACACTTCCAAGTAGTAACTACTTGATATAGGATCTTCTTCATCTAAAGTTTCACTTATTCTTCTACTTACCTTTTCACAATCACTTAAGCCGATGCCATTTTCACTATCTATGTAAATTCTAAGAAAATTTTCACCGTCTTCTTCAACAAACTCTAAATAATAAAATTCATAACCTAATTCTGTAACTATTGGGTTAAATAAATCTATTAACTTATTAATTAAAATCTTTTTATCCAATTAAATTCCCTCCTTACTAATATCTTCTGCATTTTTTATATAATATATTTATATTAATGAAAAACGCAACTACAGTTGCGTTTACAAATAGAAAGAGCGGGCTTTTATCCCACTCTCTTGCAAAAAATTATAAGTAAAAGATTATCTCTATCCATTCTATCACAAGAAATTTCTAATTTCAATAAAAAATTTAGTATTACATGCTGAATATGGATAGTTGATTAGTTTCAGGAAGACCATTAAGACATCCATGTTCTCCTAAAGTTTCAACTACACTTTTTGATACTTTAGCACGTAATCTTAAATCTTCTTTTGAAATAAACTCTCCTAATTTTCCAGCTGCAATTATATTCTTTGCTGCATTTGTTCCTACACCTGCTAGAGAATTTATTGGCAATCTTATAGCGTCACCTTCAATTAAGAATTTTGTAGCATTAGATTTATATAAATCTACTTTCAAAAACTCTATTCCCCTTTTATACATTTCATAAGATATTTCTAGAAGAGTAAGAAGTCCCTTATCCTTCTGCGTAAGATTATTTCCCATAGAGTATAGTTCCTGCATTTTTTGCCTTATAGCATCTTCACCACGTATCATAAGGTTAGCATCAAAGTCATCTGCTCTTACTGTAAAATATGTAGTATAGTAAGCTTTAGGATAATATAACTTAAAATAAGCTATTCTAACTGCCATCATTACATAAGCCACAGCATGACCTTTTGGGAACATATACTTTATTTTTTTACAGGATTCTATATACCAGTCCGGTACTTTATTATCCTTCATTATTTGTTCATGTTCCTCTGAAAGGCCTTTACCCTTTCTTACCTTTTCCATAATAGTAAAAGCTATTTTGGGTGGTAATCCCTTATGAAGAAGATATATCATAATATCATCTCTTGTAGCAATACAATCCTTTAAGGTAGTATACCCTTCTTTAATATAGTACTGAGCATTATTAAGCCAAACATCCGTTCCATGAGATAATCCAGAAATTCTCACCAAATCCGCAAAAGTTTTTGGCTTAGTATCAAGTAACATCTGTCTTACAAATTTTGTACCAAACTCTGGCAATCCATAAGTTCCCACTTCACATTCCAGTTCTTCTTTTGTTACTCCTAGTGCATCAGGACAAGTAAACAAACTCATTACCTTTTCATCACCAAGCGGTATAGATTTAGGGTCTATTCCTGTTAAGTCCTGAAGCATTCTTAAAACTGTAGGATCGTCATGTCCAAGTATATCAAGTTTCAAAAGTCTACCACTAATAGAATGATAGTCAAAATGAGTAGTTATAATGTCTGTATCATTATCATTTGCCGGATGTTGTATTGGAGTAAAATTGTATATTTCATTATCACTTGGAACAACCATAACACCACCTGGATGCTGTCCTGTGGTCCTTTTTATTCCTGTACAACCTATAGTTAGTCTTTCAATTTCAGCCTGAGGTACATTTATTTCCTTTTCAGCTAAATATTTTTTTACATATCCATAAGCAGTTTTTTCAGCAACAGTACCAATAGTACCAGCTTTAAATACATGGCCCTTTCCAAAAAGTTCTTCTGTATACTTATGTACTACAGATTGATACTCTCCTGAAAAGTTAAGATCTATATCTGGTTCCTTATCCCCATTAAATCCAAGAAATGTTTCAAAGGGTATATCATGTCCGTTTTTTTCATAAGTAGTTCCACATTTAGGACAAACCTTATCTGGCAAATCTGCTCCTGAACTTATAGATCCATCAGTGAAAAACTCACTATTCTTACACTTAGGACAAACATAATGAGGTGGTAATCCGTTTACCTCTGTAATATTTGACATTGTAGCAACAAACGAAGAACCAACAGAACCTCTCGAACCAACTAAATATCCATCTTCAGTTGATTTAGCTACTAATTTTTGCGCAATAAGATAAAGTACAGCGTATCCATTATTGATTATAGAATTTAATTCCTTATCCAGTCTGCTTTGTACAACTTCCGGAAGTTTATCTCCATATATCTCATGAACCTTTTTTAAAGTCATATCTCTAATGTCTTCTTCCGCACCAGGTATTTTAGGTGGAAAGGTTTCATCTGGTATGGGCTTTACATCTTCAATCATATCAGCAATTTTTTGTGTATTATATATAACTACTTCTTTACACTTTTCACTTCCTAGATAAGAAAACTCCTGAAGCATTTCATCTGTAGTCTTTAAGTATAGTGGAGGCTGATTTTCAGCATCATTAAACCCTTGTCCTGACATTAATATTTTTCTAAAAGTTTCATCAGTCTTATCTAGAAAATGAACATCACCTGTAGCAACAACAGGTTTCTTGAATTTTTCTCCTAAATGACAAATTCTTTTATTTATATCAATAAGTTCATTATCATCTTTTACTGTCCCATTTCTTATCATAAAATTATTATTTCCAAGAGGTTGAATCTCTAAATAATCATAAAAATTAACCATTTCTGTTAGTTCATCATCAGTTTTTCCATTCACTATGGATCTATAAAGCTGTCCCGCTTCACAGGCAGATCCTAAAATAAGTCCTTCTCTATACTTATTTATAACACTTTTAGGCATTCTAGGTCTTCTATAAAAATAATCTAAATTGGCAGTGGAGGTTAATTTATATAAATTCTTCAAGCCAACCATATTTTTAACTAAAATTATTATATGATATGTAGGAAGTTTTCTAATATCCTGTTTACTTAAAAACTCTAAATTAATAGTTTCAAGTTTGCTTATACCCTTTTCCTTCAAGTCTTTAAAACACCACAGCATAATATCAGCTGCTGCTTTTGCATCGTCTACTGCTCTATGATGATTTTCTAAAGATATATCTAGATGTTTACATATAACATTTAACTTATACTTCTTCAATTCTGGTATTAAAAACTTAGAAAGTAAAACTGTATCCATCACAGAATTATTACATTTTACTTTCATATCTCTACAATTTTTTTTAATAAAGGAAACGTCAAAATTTGCATTATGTGCAACAAGTATAGAATCCTCTATAAAATTTATAAAATCAGGTAATACTTTTTCTATGGTTGGTGCATCCTTTACTGTATCATTATTTATACTAGTGAGATCTATTATCTTATTTGGTATTCTCATCTCAGGATTGACAAAAGTACTAAAAGTATCAATTATGACTCCTGCCTTAATTTTAACTGCACCAATCTCAATAATTTTATCATTTTTACTGGAAAGGCCGGTAGTTTCTATATCAAAAACCACAAAAGTGTCCTCTATAGTCCGGTCTTTAGGATTAATTATAATGGGTTCACCATCATCTACTAAATAGCCTTCGACTCCATAAAGAATTTTTATATTATTTTTCTTACCTGCATCCATGGCTTCTGGGTATGCTTGAACCACACCATGGTCTGTTATCGCTACAGCTTTATGTCCCCATTTTGCAGCACGTTTAATAAGTTTACTAGCTGGAGTCATTGCATCCATAGCACTCATGGTAGTATGTAAATGAAGTTCTACTCTCTTTTCATCACAAGTATCCATTCTTTCGATTTTCTTGCATTTTACTATATCCCTTCCCATAATAACAACATCTTTTGAAAAGGTATCATAAGTTGCTTCACCTCTAACTTTACAATAAAGCCCCTCTTTTATTTCATCAATTAATTTTTCTGTATCCTTTGGCCTTGGAAAACACTTAACGGTTATGGAGCTGGTATAATCCGTTATATAAAAAGTTACAATTTTTCTACCAGATTTTGTTTCTACAATATTAACTTTAAATATATCTCCTAAAATAGTAACAACACCAGAAGTTTCATCTATAGTATCTATTTCAACATTGTTATTATTTATTGATTTGCCATAGATAACAGAGCTATTTTTATCTGGAGTACTTGAATAATTTCTTTCATATCTATTTTGATTATTCTTTTCTATATTCCTTTTAGGTGCACTAGTAGATTTATCTTCTCTTACAACTTCAGCATTAGCTGCTATAATATTTTTTATTATAACACTCTCTTTATTTTCTCTATCAGAAAAATAATCAGTATTTTTAATAACTTCATCATATTTTAAGTTAACTCTGCACTTTATTGAAAACATGTCTTCAATAGTATGTTTTAATAATTTTTCAAGTTCCCTACTCTTTAATAAATGACATAAAAATTTATTACCATTTATTATATTTATAGTATCTCCCTCAGCAGATATAGTTGACTCTGTTAAGCATCCCTTTGCAATAGGAAAAGCAGAAGTGATATTTCCTATAACATCTATCCAGTATTTAGTACAAATATCCTTAAGTATAATATTAGATATATCTTTATAGCATATTAAATCAATTTCATTAGTACAATTTATTTTTTTCACTATTATTGATTTTATTAAATTAACATTTTCGCTATTTAATTCATTAATAGACTTAATGAAAATTCTCAATCTATTACTTTTTTTTAGAAATTGTACTCTTATGATTTTTATATCTTCATCTACTAACATATCATTAGAATTAATATCTTTTATTATTAATTCAGCTAGATTTGTACTCAAGATAATATTCCTCCAATACTTTTTAGTATATTTTATACATCTTAAAAGAAATAACCAATGAGTATGCTAGTGTATTTTACATACTTAGCTTATTATTCCGTTTCAGATAATTTATTTATTTCCCTTATAAGTTCTTCTACAAGATCTTCTTCTTTAACCTTTTTTATAATTTTACCTTTTTTAAATATGAGTCCCTCACCTCTACCACCTGCTATGCCAATATCCGCTTCTCTTGCTTCACCAGGCCCATTTACAACACACCCCATAATAGCTACCTTAATATTTTTTTTGCAATTAGATAGTCTTTCCTCTACCTCTTTTGCAATTTTTATAAGATTTATTTCAGTTCTCCCACAAGTAGGACAGGAGACAAATTCAATGCCACTTGATAAATATCCAATAGATTTAAGTATTTCTCTTCCAACTTTAACTTCCTCCACTGGATCTCCAGTTAAAGAAACTCTTATAGTATCTCCTATACCTTCACATAAGAGAGTTCCTATCCCTATACTAGATTTTATAGTTCCTCTCCATATAGTTCCCGCTTCCGTCACCCCAACATGTAGAGGATATTTTACTTTCTCAGATATTTTTCTATAACTCTCAATCATCATTAAAACGTCTGAAGATTTTATTGATATTACAATATCGTCAAAATTCACATCTTCCAGTATTCTAACATTATTTAATGCACTCTCAACTAGGGCATCTGCACATACCTTGCCATATTTATTCAATAAATCTTTTTCAAGAGAACCAGAGTTAACACCAATTCTAATGGGAATTTCTCTTTCTTTAGCAGCTTTAGCAACCATTTTAATCCTATCAGTGTTACCAATGTTTCCAGGATTTATTCTAAGAGCAGATACACCATTTTCTATAGATTTTAATGCTAATTTATAATCAAAATGTATATCCGCAACCATTGGTATATGTATTTCACTAACTATTTGCTTTATGGCTTCACTAGCTATTTCATCGGGTACAGCACACCTAATTATGTCACAACCCGCCTCTTCTAATTTTAAAATTTGATTTACTGTGTCAGCTACATTTCTAGTATCTGTATTTGTCATTGATTGCACTGTTATATCATTATTAGCGCCTATATAAATATCTCCAACTTTAATACTTTTAGTATTTAATCTTTTCATTTGTATCAACTCCTAAAAATTAACGGGGAAAACTATATCTTTTATAATTATAAGTACCATAAATGCCATTAGTATAGTAAATCCAACTGTATTAATAATACCTACCTTATTCTCATCTACTGATTTTCCTGTTATTATTTCATATAAACATATGAGAACATAACTTCCATCTAAAGCTGGAAAGGGCACTAAATTAATAATACCTAATTGTGAGCTCAAGAAAGCAGTAATGGTTAGAAGTGGTATAATTCCAGCTATAGCCGCCTGCCTAGTTATCTTTATTATGGTTACAGGACCGCCTACATCGTTAAATGATGCTCCACCTGAAAACAATATTTTAAAGCTTAAAAATACTTGCTTTATTATAGATATAGTTTCCCTAAACCCATATCCTATAGATTGCAACACTGTAGGTGAGCTCACTACCTTAGGGTAAATTCCAACTATACGTCTGTTAGTTTCCTTATCCTTCACAGTATTTAATGTATATCTTTTTAATTCACCATTCTGCTTAACGGTTAAATTAATAGGTTTATCCTTTGCGAGAGCTACACCCATAGAAAAATCTTCCCAAGTTAATACTCCAATACCATTTACTTTTACTAATTGGTCTCCAGCTTTTATACCCGCACTAGCAGCAGGACTATTTGGTACCGTATTATTAATAACGGGTAAAGCAAATCCACTAAATCCGCCTATAATACAATATAATACAATAGCCAATATAATATTCATCACTGGACCTGCAAGAACTATACTCAATCTTTGAATTGGTAACTTATTGTTAAATGCTCCTGGATCATTACTTTTTTCTTGATCTCCTAGCATTTTTACATATCCACCAAAAGGAAATATCCTTATAGAATACTGAGTTTGTTTTCCTTTAATTCCAAATAATTTTGGGCCCATTCCTATTGCGAATTCTTCTACTATCACACCGTTTAGCTTTGCTAATGTAAAATGTCCAAGTTCATGTATTAAGATTAATACTCCAAAAGCAAGTATTGCAGCTATAACATACAAAATTATCCCTCCTCTTAAATATTATATTTATTGTTTATATAATTTCTTACTTTCATATCAGTTTCTAAAATAGTATCAATATCTAACTCCTTAATATATTGAAATTTCTCTAATGAATCTCTTATTATATTTTCTATATCAAGAAACTTAATTTTATTATTTAAAAATAATTCTACTGCTATTTCATTTGCCGCATTTAATATAGTAGGTAAATTTCCACCTTTTCTCCCCACTTCATAGGCTAATTTTAAACAACCAAAGGTATCCACATCAGGTTTTTCAAAAGTTAATTCCTCTAAATTATAAAAATCTAATTTATTTATTATTCGCTTACCTCTATTAGGATAATTTAAAGCATATTGAATTGGTAGCCTCATGTCTGTAGTAGCCATTTGAGAAAGTACAGTTCCATCACAATATTCTACCATTGAATGGATTATACTTTGTGGATGAACAACTACTTGAATATCTTCATAGATAACTTCAAATAGCCAATGTGCTTCTATTACCTCAAGGCCCTTATTCATTAGTGTAGCTGAATCAATAGAAATTTTATTACCCATATTCCATTTCGGGTGTTTAAGTGCCTCCTGTGGCGTTATCTTGGTAAGCTCATTTTTACTTTTACCTCTAAATGGTCCACCTGAGGCTGTAAGTAATATCTTACTTATATCCTTAGTATTATTACCATTAATACATTGAAATATTGCACCATGTTCTGAATCAACAGGAAGTATATCTACTTTATGTTTTCTTGCTTCATTTATAACTATTTCTCCACCTACAACTAAAGTTTCCTTATTAGCTAGTGCTATGGTCTTTCCAGACTTTATAGCTTCAATTGTTGGAATAAGTCCTACCATTCCAACTACAGACGTTACAACTGTATCAATATCTTTTAGTGTTGCAGCAGCATTTAATCCAGCAACCCCAGTTAGCACTTCTATATCTTTATTATGTTCTACACAGTATTCCTTAACCTTTTCAGAAGCAGATTTATCCATTAAAGCAACTAATTTGGGACTAAACTCATTTATTATATCTATTATCTTTGAGTAATTTTTATTCGCTGTTGCAGCTAATAACTTTAAATTTTCTCTATCATTTTTTATAACATCTAATGTCTGCGTTCCTATAGAACCTGTAGCACCTAATATTGAAATGTTTTTCAAAAAAATCTCTCCCCACTATTACAAAATGATTTCTTTTATAGTTAATACATAAATTGGGGCTATAATAATACCTACTATTCCAAATACTTTTCCACCTATATACATTGAAAGAATCAATAATAAGGGATGTATTTGTAATTTTGTACTCATAAATTTCGTTTCCATTATTTGTCTGTTGAATTGTAATAAAGTATATAGAAATATTAATCCTACAGCTATTATGTATTGTTTTAAATAAACCTTATATATTATCAATGGTAGAAATATTAATATGGTTCCAACATAAGGTAATATATCCAAAGCACCACATAATATTCCTAAAAAAATAGCACTATTAATTTCTAAGATTACAAAACCAAAAACTGTTTGAATTGTAGTAAGTAAGACTAATATAGCTTCAATAGAAATCATCTTTTTAATATCTTGTATTTTTTTATGTATCAGTGTTACCTTTTCTTTTGTTATTAATCTTTCAGTACTTTTTACTATAACATATTTGTCTACCAAAATAAAGTAAACAGATATATTGCTGACAAAGTAAGATAAAATGCTATCAGTTGTATAGCTAGCTCCTCTTTGTATAATTTTACTGTCAATATTATGAAATATAGAATACTTGGCCCTTTCAATTATTTCTTCAATTCTAAAATACTTAGTTCCTTGTATTTTACTATCTAGATCGTCTAAAGTAAAATTGTTAAAAACATTAGCAACTAAATATCTGAGCTTTTCTATAATAAAGTTACCACTATATATAACAGCTATGAAAAATAATATATTTATTATCATAATTGCTATAACTGCATTTAGTCTTTTGTTAAATATCTTATGTTTGTACATGAAATTATAAATTGGAGTTGAAAATATCAACAAGCCTATAATAATAAAAAATGGTTTAAAGTAATTTTTTATTATTATTGTTGCAGCTATAAATATTAATAATATTGTTATACAGTTAATTATTTTTTTGTATTTTTCGTACAATTTTACATCTCCATATTAATGTTATATAACATTATATTCAAATTAAAGTATATATAACTAAAATTATTTGAAATTTAATATAATTAAAGAAATATAAACATTTAGTAATTGTAGCAATCAATAATAAGAAAAACTAACTTAGGCATGTGAAAATAAATAACAAGTCAAAGATGCGACGTATATTTTGAAATATGCAAGGAAACAGGTTCTGATGATAGTGGTGCTATCAGAAGGTTCTGTTAACTTAGTATGATTCAAAATAGACTAGTATACTGACTTGTTATTTATTTGAATATGCCTTAACCATGGAATATAAAAATATATATCTTTAATAGAAAATAAAAAGGAAATAACAATGCACAATTTAAGCACTTTTATTTCCCATTTAGAAGCTTATATACTAAGCTTTTAATATAAATTATATAAATTTAAACTTATTATATAAGTAATACAAAACTTATATAATAATATACTATAGCAGCAGAAAATAGTATGCTATCAAATCTATCTAATATTCCGCCATGTCCAGGTATCAACTGACTATAATCTTTTACTCCAACATATCTTTTAATTGAAGATGCTGCCAAATCACCAAATTGTGAGAATATCCCACATAGTAAACCTATAAATGCATAATTGTATATATTAATATGTACTAAATTCATACTAACAGAATATTTATTTATAAGCATTCCAAATATAATACACGCTGCAACACTACCAACTAAACCAGAAATAGATCCTTCTATTGTTTTCTTGGGGCTTACTTTAGGACATAATTTATGTTTTCCAAGATACCTTCCTCCATAATAAGCAGTAGTATCACAAATCCAAGATGATAGAAACACAAGCCATATTAAATATTTTCCAACAAATATAGTATTACCTCTAAAATTCAAAGTTTTTATATTTATAAGAACTATAAAGCTAAAAAATACAGCTATATACAAAAATCCTAACATGGTTATTGCAATATCCACAAAATTATATTTTGTATTAAATACAGGTATACAAAACATAATAAATACACTAAGTGTAAATATCAATATCATGTATTTAAATTCCAAGTTATTATTTATAAGGAAATAATATATAATACATAGAATATATCCTAATATGCTCATTGCATGAATATTTTTTTCTTTTACCACCTTATAAAATTCATGCATAGCTACTAAGGATATTATTAATACTAAAGTTTTTAAATAATTTCCTCCTAGAAATAAGAAAACTATTAATGGTGCTAAAATCACTGAACCAATATATCTTTTATTCATAAATTATACCTCTACTTTATCCCGCCAAATCTTCTATCTCTACGTTGGTAGTCTGCTATTGCCTGATGAAGATCTGCCTCAGTAAAATCTGGCCATTTTATATTACTATACCAAAATTCTGAATATGCACATTGCCACAACATAAAATTACTCAATCTCTGTTCTCCACTAGGTCTTATTATAATATCTGGATCCGGAGTATTTTGTGTATATAAATACTTACTAAAATCCTGTTCAGCTAGATTATCTATATCTTCTTTAGATAGTTTACCCTCATTGTATTCTTTAAATATATTTTTTACTGCATATAGTATTTCGTCTCTGCCTCCATAATTCAAAGCAAAGTTTAATATCATTCCAGTATTATTTTTTGTCTTTTCCTTTGCTTCTTCTAATACTTCAACACATATATTTGGTAATTTTGATATATCTCCAATAGTTCTTACTATTACATTATTCTTATGTAGTTCATTAAGCTGTTTTTTTAAATATTCAGCTAAAAGTTTCATTAAAGCACTCACTTCTTCTGGAGGCCTATTCCAATTTTCAGTTGAAAATGCATATAAAGTTAGATATTTTATCCCTAAATCACTAGCTTCTTTAATAATTTTATTAAGAGTTTCTACGCCTGCTTTATGCCCTAAACTTCTTGGAAGATTTCTCTCTTTAGCCCATCTTCCATTACCATCCATAATTATAGCAATATGTGTTGGAATACTACTGTAATCCAATTGAACATCTTTTGGTGAAGAATTCTTATTATCTTTATGCCCTAAAAATTTCCACATATAACCCCACTCCATTTCCACATTTAATTATATAAACTATTAATAAAACCTGCGGAGTCGCAGGTTTATAAATATTATATAGACATTAAATCTTTTTCTTTAGCATCTACTATTTTATCTATATCTTTAATATATTCGTCTGTCTTTTTCTGAACATTATCTTCATATTTTTTTGTTTCATCTTCAGTTAAAGTATTATCTTTTTTCAATAATTTAATTTTATCATTGGCATCTCTTCTTATAGATCTAACAGCAACTTTTGCATCTTCTCCGCTCTTTTTTACAGACTTAACAATATTCTTTCTTGTTTCTTCTGTAAGTTCTGGTATAACAAGTCTAATTGCTGATCCATCATTTGAAGGATTCAGTCCAAGATTTGACATAAGTATAGCTCTCTCAATATCCTTTATTGCAGTTCTATCATAAGGTTGAATAAGTAAAATTCTAGGTTCTGGAGCAGACACATTAGCAACTTGATTTAAAGCCGTTGCGGTTCCATAATACTCCACTTCAATTCTATCAAGCATAGCAGGATTAGCTCTACCTGCTTTCATTGATGTAAGTTCTTTTTTTAAAACTGATATAGTTTTACTCATTTTTTCTTCAGCAGTATTAATAATATCTTTTACCATATAAACTTCTCCTTTATTATTTAGTTACTAAAGTACCAATTTTTTCACCAGTAATAGCTCTTTTAATATTTCCCGGTGTATCTAAACCAAATACTAGAATTGGAATATTATTATCCATACATAATGAAGTAGCTGTTGAATCCATAACTTGTAATCCCTTTTCTAGCACATCCATATATCTAACAGTATCATATTTAACAGCGTCACTATATTTATTAGGATCTTTATCATAAACTCCATCTACCTTTTTAGCTAACAATATAAGATCTGCCTCTATTTCAGCTGCTCTTAAGGCTGCTGTTGTATCTGTAGAGAAATAAGGATTTCCTGTTCCTGCTCCAAATATAACTACTCTTCCTTTTTCAAGATGTCTCATAGCTCTTCTTCTTATAAAAGGTTCAGCAATTTCTTTCATTTCTATAGCTGTTTGAACTCTTGTGTATACACCTATACCCTCTAGTGAATCCTGTAAAGCCATGGCATTTATACAAGTAGCAAGCATTCCCATATAATCAGCAGTAGTTCTATCCATATCCTCGCCTTGTCTTCCACGCCATATGTTGCCACCGCCAACTACAGCACCAACTTCTATACCCATCTTTACTATCTCTTTTATTTCTTCAGCAATTCTTTTTGCTACCTGAAAGTCTATGCCGTATCCATTTTTTCCTGCTAAGGCTTCACCAGATAATTTTAACATTATTCTTTTATATTTTATAGATTTCATTTTATAATATACCTCCAAATTGCTAATATTAACCTTTTATTTGTCTGAATTCAGCTTAAAATTGCTAAGTCTTTTTAGTAAAAGTAGTTACTTTAAAAAAAAGAGAACACGCAGTGTTCTCTTTTTCTATTTACCCTGCTGCATTTGTCTTTGAACTTCTTCAGCAAAATTTTCCTCTATTTTCTCAATTCCTTCTCCTCTTTCAAATCTAGAGAAAGCTGATATAGTTATAGGAGCACCAACTTCTTTAGATTTTGCTGCAAGAAGTTTTGAAATTGTTAAATCTGAATCTTTAACCCAAACTTGATCTACAAGACAAACTTCTTTAAGATATTTTTTAATTCTACCTTCAACCATTTTATCAACAATTTTTTCAGGTTTTCCTTCGTTTAAAGCTTGAACTCTATAGATTTCTCTTTCACTATTTAAACTCTTAGAATCTACCTGATCTTCATTTAAGAATAAAGGGTTAGTAGCTGCAATTTGCATACATACATCTTTTGACAATTCAGCAAGTACTTCGTTCTCTTTTTCACATGAAAGTTCAACTAATACTCCGATTCTTCCGCCACCATGAATATAGCTTTGAACCACACCATTTTCTACATTATATTTAGTAAATCTTCTTACATTCATGTTTTCTCCCAATTTAGCTATTAAAGCTGTAACAGCGTCATTAAGAGTTATATTATTATCATCTACATATTTTTCATTTATTAATTCTTCTACAGTATTTGAACTTGAAATTGCTGCCATTTTAGCTACATTGTTTGCTAACAATATAAATTCTTCATTTGCTGAAACGAAGTCGGTTTCACAGTTTACTTCAGCTATTGCTCCTGATTTTTTGTCTTCACTTAAATATGTAACAACTAAACCTTCTGCTGCTACTCTACCAGCCTTTTTAGCTGCTGCAGCTAGGCCCTTTTCCCTTAATATCTCAATTGCTTTATCCATATCACCATTTGATTCTGATAAAGCTTTTTTACAAGCCATCATAGCGGCTCCAGTTCTATCTCTTAACTCTTTAACCATCTTTGCAGAAATCATATTTATTCCTCCGATCATTTTCGTTCATTATAATTAAATGAAGAAGTAAACTTCTTCATTTAATTGTAAACTATTCAGCTAATTGTTCTCCCTGTCTTCCCTCTATAATTGCATCAGCCATTTTACCTGTTATTAACTTAACAGCTCTAATAGCATCATCGTTACCAGGAATTACATAATCAACTTCATCTGGATCACAGTTTGTATCAACTATAGCTACAACTGGTATTCCTAAGATTTTAGCTTCTGAAATAGCATTTTTTTCTTTCCTTGGATCTACTATAAATAAAGCTCCTACTTTATCTTGAACCATGCTTCTAATTCCGCCAAGATTTTTCACTAGCTTTTCTTCCTCATTTTTAAGATTGATAACTTCTTTTTTAGGTAAAACTTCAAAAATCCCGTCCGCTTCCATCTTTTGTATTTCATCAAGTCTGTTTATTCTTGTTTTAATTGTTTTAAAGTTAGTTAACATACCACCTAACCATCTGTTGTTTACAAAATGCATACCACATCTTACAGACTCTTCCTGAATTGCTTCTTGAGCTTGTTTTTTAGTACCTACAAATAAAACATCTTTTCCTTCTTCAGAAACGCTTTTTATAAAATTATATGATTCATCAACTTTTTTAACAGTTTTTTGTAAATCAATAATGTATATACCATTTCTCTCTGTAAAAATATATGGAGCCATTTTTGGGTTCCATCTTCTTGTTTGATGTCCAAAATGAACACCTGCTTCTAATAATTGTTTCATTGATATAACTGACATAATTCTACCTCCTGGTTTTTACCTCCATCACCTTCATATCTGTAAGTTACCAAATGGCACCAACTTCCAAATTAGGTGATGTGCGTATTTTTTACTTTCACATTGTACCATACATATCTTTTTTATTCAATATCTTTTTATAAAATAAATAAGCGGGATACACTTAAGCACCCCACTTATTTATTTTATTTTTTTCAATTCATCTAATAATTTATCATTTAATATCTTAATATGAGTACCTTTCATACCTAATGATCTAGATTCAATTACTCCCGCACTTTCAAATTTTCTCAATGCATTGACAATAACACTTCTAGTTATTCCAACCTTGTCCGCAATTTTTGAAGCAACTAATAAACCTTCAGATCCATCTAATTCATTAAATATATGTTCAACTGCTTCTAATTCTGAATAGGATAAAGTTCCAATAGCTAATTGTACTACTGCCTTTTTCCTAGCTTCATGTTCTATTTCATCATGTTTAGATCTTAATATTTCAAGTCCGACTATAGTAGCACTATATTCAGCAAGTACCATATCATCATCATTAAATTGATCCTCAAACTTAGCAAGAACTAAAGTACCTAATCTTTCTCTATTCCCGATGATAGGTACTATAGTTGTAATTTTATTATTTAAGCCACAACAATCCTCTTCATTAAAAGTGCACTTACCATCAATAGGCAAATTAGCTTTAGTCTCATGAATACTCATAAGTTTATTATTATATAGATCAGCAAATTTCATATTATCTATAACATCAGTTTTTAATACTTCACATTGAAACCCACTTGACAAATTATATCCTAGTATTTTTCCTCTTCTACTTATTATATACACGTTAGATTCTAACACTTCACTTAGAGGTTTACATATATCATCGAACACAACTGGTTCAGTACCTGATTTTTGTAATATCTTATTAAGCATTCTTGTCTTATTTAATAGTGTAGACATGTGGTATTCCCCCTACTTTTATTTTCCCTACAATCTATATATCTCTCATAGGTGTACAATCAGCAACAAGGGATAATACATAATTTCAGAATAATTTTCAATATTCCGAATTTTTATACAATCCCTCTTGTTATAATATCATAGTAATTTTTATTTTTCAACTTAAAGTTTATTGCATTCGACAATATTTAACATTATATATTAGGCACATTCAAATTAATTGGTTTCATTATTTTGGGTTTCATTATTTTGAATTTCGTTATTTTTTTTATTTTTGCACTCCTTATTAGAGCATTCTAAATAATTACCCTTTGACTTACTGTATTTTTTCACCATATAGGATCCACATTTTTCACATTTTTCATTAGTTGGTTCAAACCAACTAACAAAATCGCATTCTGGATAGTTACTACAACCAAAAAATTTTCTTCCCTTTTTACTTTTCCTAACTAGTATTTTCCCACCACATTTTGGACAGGCTACATCAAGTTCCTCTACTATAGGTTTTGTATTTTTACATTCTGGATAACCAGGACATGCTAAAAAATCGCCAAATCGTCCATGTTTAATAACCATGAATTTACCACATTTGTCGCACTTAATATCTGTAACTTCATCTTCTATAGTAATCTTTGCTACTTCTTTTTCTGCAATATCTATAGAAACTTCTAAAGGTTTATAAAATTTATCAACTACACTATTCCAATTGTCTTTACCTTCTTCTACATTATCTAGCTTATTTTCCATTTCAGCAGTAAATTCTATATCAATTATTTCTTTAAAATATTCACTTACAATATTATTTACTATATTGCCAAGTTCGGTTGGGGTCAATGTCTTTTTATCTCTTTGTATATATTTCCTATCAAGAAGTGTAGAGATAATTGGCGCATAGGTACTTGGCCTACCAATACCATTTTCTTCAAGAGTTTTTACTAAAGATGCTTCAGAAAATTTTGCTGGTGGTTGAGTAAAATGCTGATTTCCTTTAATTTCTTTTTTAAATAATATATCATTTTCATTTAATGCTGGAATTTTAATATCATTATCTTCTTCATCAGATGAATAATTGTATACTTTCATAAAGCCTGGAAATTTAATACTAGAACCTGTGGCTCTAAAAGAATATATTCCATTTTTTATAATCAAAGTAATAGTATCCATAATACATGAAGCCATTTGGCTTGCCATAAATCTATTCCAAATCAAACTATACAATTTGAATTGATCATCTTTAAGACTTGATCTAGCTTCTTCTGGTGCAATATTTATGTATGTAGGTCTTATTGCTTCATGTGCATCTTGTATATTCTTTTTTCCTTTGAATAATCTTGGAGTTTTCGGAATAAACTCTTCTCCAAAATTAGATTTAATATATTCCTTCGCACCATTTTGTGCCTCTTCAGATATCCTCACCGAATCTGTTCTCATATAGGTAATTAAACCTACAGTTCCATGACCTTTTACTTCTATTCCTTCATATAAAGCCTGTGCTATAGACATAGTCCTTTTAGTTGAAAAATTCAATCTTTTATATGCATCCTGTTGCAATGTACTTGTAGTAAATGGTGCCAATGGATTTTTATTTTTGGTAGACTTTTTTATATTGTTTACTATAAATTCTTTTGGTTCTAATTGCTTTATAATAGCATCTGCTTCATCTTTATTTGATATAGACATTTTCTTATTATTTGCAGAATGTAGTTTTACTAAAAACGGCTTAAATTTTTCACTTTTACTTAATAAGCACTCTATAGACCAATATTCTTCAGGTTTAAAATCGTTTATAGCCTTTTCACGATCACATATCATCTTTAATGCTACAGACTGAACTCTTCCTGCACTTAATCCCCACTTTACTTTTCTCCAAAGTATGGGGCTGATTTTATAACCAACCAGTCTATCTAGTACTCTACGTGCCTGTTGAGCATCAACAAGGTTTAAATCTACTTTTCTAGGGTTTTTTATAGCAGATTTTATAGCATTTTTAGTTATTTCATTAAAAACTATTCTACATTTTTTATCATCATCTATCTTTAAAACTTTTGCTAGATGCCAAGATATAGCTTCACCTTCTCTATCAGGATCGGTAGCAAGATATATTTTATCGCTTTTTTTTGCACTTTTCCTAAGTTTGTCTAAAAGTTCTCCTTTTCCTCTTATTGTTATATATCTAGGATTATAGTTGTTCTCTACATCAACTCCAAGTGTACTTTTGGGCAAATCTCTAACATGCCCCATAGATGCTTCCACAACGAAATTTTTTCCTAAATATTTTCCTATAGTCTTTGCTTTAGCTGGTGATTCTACAATAACTAAATTTTGTCCCATCTTATCCCCTCCAAAATTCTGTCTTTGTATCATTTAATGTTATATTTTATATTTAAATAGTATTATTAAATTTAACATAGTAGTTGCCACTTAAACACATGATTTCATCTTTAAGTTGCATTTCAAATAATAACTCATAAATTTGTGATATGTCAATATTGGTTAGTTTTATAATATCATCCATATGTATTGGAGTATCACTAATTACATTATAAATTTTTTTTCTAAATTATTCATGGTTTTTCTATTACCATTAACTTTTTTACTATAATCTAAATCCAGCAAAGTAAATATATCTTCTACCGAAGTTAATGGATAAGCCCCATCTTTAATAAGCTTATTAGTTCCCACACTACTTTTAGAGAAAATCGATCCAGGTACTGCCATTACATCTTTCCCTTGATCCAAAGCTGAACTAGCTGTAATTAATGATCCACTTTTTAAATTTGCTTCTATTACAATAGTAATTTTACTAAGTGCACTTATAATACGATTTCTAGTTGGAAAATTATAATTAAGCGGTTTTGTACCAGGTATAAATTGAGAAATAATGCATCCCTCTCTCTCCAATATACTATTATATAGCTTTGTATTAGATTTAGGATATATAATGTCAATTCCACAGCCAAGTACAGAACAAGTAAATATATTATTTTCAATTGAATATAAATGAGCATAATAATCTATACCTCTTGCGAGTCCACTGACTACATTTATATTATGACCCTCTAATTCTTTTACTATTACTTTAGTTGTATTAATTCCATAAACAGAACAATCTCTAGATCCTACTATAGAAATATTTATACATTTACTTAGTTTATTTATATCTCCTCTATAAAAAATTGCAAAAGGCGAATCATCATATTGTTTTAATATTTCAGGATAATATTCTTCCATAAATGTAACAACTTTTATATTATTTTTTATAATTGAACTTTTAAGAATTTCAATTTTTCCTTTTTCCCATTTTGGTTTTATGCCAAATTTGTTAAAATCATCATTATTATGTTCATTTACAGTATAATACCATACTTCTTTAGTAGTTTTAAATCTTTTTATTAAATTTATTTTTGTTTTATTGCTAATATTAAGCAAAATAAACCATAAATCGTAGTCATTCATAAGTAACTCCTTCTTTATTCTCTTATTTATACTACGTGT
>NZ_BAEV01000030.1 GCF_000246895.1 Clostridium arbusti SL206
ATTCAAAATAGACTAGCATACTGACTAGTTATTTATTTGAATATGCCTTATAATTTAAAAATATCACAGGAGGTTTTACCCTATGCTTAAAAACATTTTTATGAGTAGAAATTCTCAAGTAAGGTCAGGTTGGAAAATAGCTATTGTATTTATTTTTTTCATTCTTATAACAAGCTTAACTCAGATAATTACTATAGCTATTTATTCATTATCTAAATTTTTATCAGATCCAAATTCCTTTAACAATTATTCAGGTCATATAGATAATGCATTAAATCTAAATACACCCATGGGCTTTATAACTATGCTTCTTCAATGTCTTTGTATGATACTAAGCATATTTATTTTCTGGAAAAAACTTGATAAAAAGCCTATAAAAAATATTGGTTTAATAAATATAAAAAATGGTTACAGTGATCTTATTAAAGGATTAATTCTTGGTGGAATAGCTTTAACTATAGTCTTCTTTATATTATTTACCACGGGGAATATAAAACCTATAGGTTCTTTAAATAGACCTAATTTTAACATTTCTGCATTAACAGGTCTAATATTATTTATTTTCGTTGGTATAAATGAAGAGATGTTTGCCAGGGGCTACTGCTTTACCGTACTTAGACAGTCTACCAACAAGTGGATTGCTATCATAGTATCATCTATTATATTTGCTATTATGCATTCTTTAAATTCAGGGATTAGCCTTCTTAGTTATGTAAATTTATTTTTATTTGCCCTTTTAGCCATGTATATGACTATTAAATCAAAAAACCTTTGGTTATCCATTGGGTTTCATATAACCTGGAATTATTTTGAGGGCAATGTATTTGGATTTCTAGTAAGTGGTAATGAAGCTAATGGAATATTCAATGTTAGAAACACTATTGATAATATAGTTAACGGTGGAAAATTTGGTCCTGAAGGAGGCCTTGTGGTAACCCTTGTCCTCTGCTTATGTTTTTTATTTATGTGGAAATTCTATAAGGCTAAAACTATTAATTAGTCATTAAAAACTTTTCATGACTAAAAATCCATCTTTCATGACATATCTGTTTACATTTATATTCGTCATATTTTTATCTTTGTACTCACTAGTCCGTTCTTTCTCTCTACACTCACTTTTCCAACTATCCTATCAATATCATCTAAAAAATCCCCTTCTACAATCAAATCAGCTTTATCCATAACTTCTTCAGCTGACTTTTTAATACTGGAATCTTTAGTATTCTTTAGCATTATAAAAACTTCTGGTTTAACAATTTTACGGAGACTATTGGATTCACAGATTATAAGAGAATCTTCTGGAATTATGGATAAGAATGATTCAATCCCCTCACTAATATGAGTTCTTAATACCTTAAGCCAATATACTTTTTCGGCTCCAGAAGATAGCAGAAGTGATGTATCCTTGTTAGAACTCATATTCTTCTCTTCTATTAATTGAAAATTTTCCTGAATATTTGTACAAACTCCACAACCTTTTCCACCTCTTGGACATTTCCCATCCTTTTTCTCTATAGTTGTAATTTTTAATGCTATTACTGGAAATTTATCTTTCCACTTCTCAATGAGCTTCACTGCAAGAGTTGTTTTTCCACTATTACGTCCTGAAGATCCTATTAAAATCATTTGTGGGATGTTTATTAAATTATGTTCTATCATCATAACAACTGTTACTCCTTTTAACTCTTAATATATAATCCACATAGTTCATCATAAAAAACAAAGCATCAAAGGGCAAATAGTCACCCCTTGATACTCTTTATTTCTTACAAGTGTCTCTTTCAATCAGCTTATAATCCAATACTATATGTTCTTGGTCAATTCCCGCTTTGTTAATTACTTTTATAAGCATTCTCATACCAACAGATCCCATATCATACATTGGCTGTTCTACTGTTGTAAGCTTTGGATAATAAATTGATGATGCATATATATTATCAAATCCTACTACATCTACATCCTCTGGTACTTTTATACCATTATCTCTTAGAGTATTGATAACACCCATAGCCACTTCATCACTAGCACAGAAAACTGCATCAACTTTTCCCTTATGTATTATAGCCTCCATACCATCTCTTCCGTCGGCTGCTTTAAGTCCACCAAATTGAACCAAATCCTCATTGTAGTCTAGTCCATTGTCAAGGATGGCATTTTTATATCCATTAAATCTTACTGCACTGGCATTTTCGGTTTCAGGATTTACACCTACATAAGCAATTTTCTTATTTCCTTTTTTAATTAGATATTCTGTAGCTTCATATGCAGCCTTTTCATTATCAATAGTTACACTGGGGAATCCATAATCCTTTCCTCTTGTTTCTACCAATACTGTAGGTATAGATAAATCGTTTAACATTTTTAATATGTTATCTTCAAGGCAGTTACTCATATACATAACACCATCTACCATTTTCTCTCTTAAAACCCTAATGTATTCTATCTCTTTTTCTGCATCCAAATCTGTATTACAAAGTATAACATTGTAGTTATAAATATTAGCTACATCCTCTGCGCCTCTAACTATCTCAGGATAAAACTGACTAGAAATATCAGGTATAACTATACCTATAGTTCTTGTTCTTTGAGTCTTTAAGCTTCTAGCTATAATGTTAGGTCTATAATCTAATTTTTTAATTGCTACTCTAACTTTTTTCTTTGTTTCTTCGTTTACCACATCTACATCATTTAAAACTCTTGAAACAGTAGCTATGGATACTCCTGCTTCTTTAGCCACATCTTTAATTGAAGCTGCCATTAGTATCACTCCTAACTTTTATTTTTAAATTTATTATCAACCATTAAAACGTATACAAATTTTCAACCATATCTGTTACTATTTATGTATATTATACTGCTATTTACAACTTATTTATGTATTTCATGACATTTTTTTAATAATAATTATTTTAAAGTAAAGCTACGCTGATTTAATGAGCATAGCTTTACCTAATTACAAATTCACCTAAAAATTTTGATTAAACTCTTTTTTCTACAGCTAACTTAAGAGTTTCTCCATTAATATTACATTCTGCATATTCTCTATCATTATTGTATATTACTTCAAGAGCAAGAGTTTCTCTTTTTATATCATCTTCAAACTTTTTAATTATAGCCTCAAGCTTTTCATTTTCAGCTATATAAATAGCTATTTTATCTGCAACTTCAAAACCACTTTCTTTTCTCATATTTTGAATCTTGCTTAGTATTTCTCTTACATATCCTTCTTCTCTAAGTTCAGGAGTTATGGTAGTTTCAAGTACTATACCTAGTTCCCCTTCTCCAGCAAAAGCAAAACCCTCTAATCCTTGCATTGTTACAAGTAAATTACTGCTATTAAGTTCTATCTCTGTTCCTTGAACCTCTATCTTAACAGTTTCTCCAGCATTTATGGACTTTGCAAGTTCCATTTGATTCTTTGCTCCTATTGCTTTTCTTATACCTGGTATTAACTTTCCGTAAGCCTTTCCAAGTATAGGTAAATTAGGCTTTATTTCAAAGTTAACATACTTAGAAAGATCTGCTCCAAATACTATTTCTTTTACATTAAGTTCATCTTTTATAATGTCCCCATAATAAGCTGGTATAGCCTTTGTACTTAGAAGCATTTCTCCAAGTGGCTGTCTGTTCTTTATATTAGCAGCATTTCTAGCACTTCTACCAAGTTTAACTGTCTTATAAGCAAGATCCATATCATTTTCTAGCTTTTTATCTACAAGTTTTTCATGGTATTCAGGCCAACTGCATAGGTGAACACTTTCTTTAGCCTTAGGATCTAAAGCTACTACTAAACTCTGATAAATCTGTTCTGTCATAAATGGTATAAATGGTGCAGCCACTTTACTTAAAGTTACAAGCACATTGTATAGTGTTGTATAAGCACCTATCTTATCTTCTGTAAGATCAGTAGTCCAATACCTTGATCTATTTCTTCTTACATACCAATTAGAAAGTTCATCTACAAAGTTTTCAATAGCTAATGCACCTTGAGTTATTTTATAACTATTTAGATCTTCATCTACTTCTTTAATTAAAGTATTCAATTTTGATACAATCCATTTATCCATAACATTTTCAGATACAAAGTCCTTATGTTCTGAAGGATTGAATTTATCTATTTCAGCATAAAGTACATAGAAGGAATATACATTCCAAAGTGTACTTAAGAATTTTCTCTGAGTTTCAGCTACATCATCCTCTGAGAACCTTGTTGGAAGCCAAGGAGCACTTGCAGTATAAAAATGCCATCTTGCAGCATCTGCACCTTGATGTTCAAGTACCGCAAATGGATCTACAACATTCCCTTTATGCTTTGACATCTTTAATCCATGCTTATCAAGTACATGACCTAAGACTACGCAATTTTCAAAAGAATTTGTATCAAATATAGCCGTAGATATAGCAAGTAGAGTATAGAACCATCCTCTAGTCTGATCTACTGCTTCTGATATAAATTGAGCTGGAAAATTGTCTTCAAACAACTTCTTATTCTCAAATGGATAATGATGCTGCGCAAAAGGCATAGATCCAGAATCAAACCAGCAGTCAATAACTTCATGTGTTCTTGTCATTGGCTTTCCACATACTGGACAAGTTAATTTAACTTTATCTATGTATGGTTTGTGAAGTTCAATGTTTTCTGGTACATTTATTCCTTTAGCTTTAAGTTCTTCTATGCTGCCTATACATTCTCTGTGGCCACATTCACAATCCCATATTGGCAGTGGTGTACCCCAATATCTATCACGACTAATACCCCAGTCAATAACATTTTCAAGGAATTTTCCAAATCTTCCTGTCTTAATGTTATTAGGATACCAATTGATTCTATTGTTATTTTCAAGTAATTTATCACGTAATGAAGTCATTTTTACAAACCAACTATCCTTTGGATAGTAAAGAAGCGGTGTATCACATCTCCAGCAATGAGGATAGGAGTGAGTGAACTTTTCTGATTTATAAAGACTTCCATTTTCTTTTAAGTATTCAAGTATTTTAGGATCAGCTTTTTTTACAAACATGCCTTTCCAAGGCTCTACTGAATCTACAAATTTTCCTTCTAAGTCAACTAAATTTATTAAAGGTAATCCACATTTTTTACCAAGTAAACTATCGTCTTCACCATAAGCAGGTGCTATATGAACTATTCCAGTACCATCTGTTAGAGTTACAAAATCTCCATGAACTACATAAAAAGCTTTTTCCTTAGGAGTTTCGAATTTAAATAACTGCTCGTATTCTGTTCCAAGTAATTCTTCTCCCTTAAACTCTTTTACTACTTCATATTCTCCCTCAAGTACACTTAAAAGTTCCTTTGCGAGAATTAGATGTTCATCATTATTTATAACTTCAACATAAGTGTAGGCCTTGTTTATTGCAAGAGCTACATTACTAGGTAAAGTCCATGGAGTTGTTGTCCATGCAAGTATGTATTTATTATCTTCATTTTTAACTTTAAACTTTACAAAAGCCGTAGCTTCCTTTACATCCTTATAACCTTGAGCAACTTCGTGAGAAGATAGAGATGTTCCACATCTTGGGCAGTATGGAACTATTTTATGTCCCTTATATAAAAGGTCTTTATCCCACATAGTTTTTAATGCCCACCAAACAGATTCTATATAATCATTATGATAAGTTACATATGGATTATCCATATCAACCCAAAAACCTAATTTTTCAGACATATCCTTCCAAAGACTAACATAGGAAAAAACACTATCCTTACATTCTGTAACAAATTTTTCAACACCATATTCCTCAATTTGAGGCTTCCCTGAAATTCCAAGTTTCTTTTCTATTTCAAGTTCTACTGGAAGTCCATGAGTATCCCAACCAGCTTTTCTTAAAACCTTATATCCCTTCATAACTTTATATCTAGGTATAAGATCTTTCATAACTCTAGTAATTACATGTCCTACATGTGGTTTTCCATTAGCTGTAGGTGGTCCATCATAGAATGTAAAATATTCACCATCTTGATTAGATTCAAAACTTTTCTTAATTACCTCTTTTTGTTGCCAAAGCTTCAATACATCTTTTTCCATATCAACAAAGGACTTAGAAGCATCCACTTTCTTGTACATAGCATAGAACTCCCTTCAAATGACTTTATATATCAATTTATATACTTAATTTTTAATTAATCTTACCCTATTGTCTATACCCAATTCTTGTATACCCTATAAATTATTAACAACTTTCAACACTCTAAATCATTACCTTGTAAAAATCAATTAGATTTATTATAGAATAAAAAAACTCCATCCTAAATAGGACGAAGTTAATTCGCTATACCACCTAAATAATAAGCCATCAAGTACAATCATACTCTATTCTTTAACGTAAAATTACGGATAAGCTTACTTTTAATTTCAGCTCTCAGCTCCTAGGTGATTTTCCTTAAACACTTGCTATGGGTTCTCAGCATTCCCCCACTCTCTTCGCGCAAAATAAATAAGTACTCTTCCTAATCTCAGCTATTATCGAATTAACTTTTTACAGATTTCATATTATCATATTATATTATATTATGATTTTTTTGTCAATTAACAATAATCGTAGATTTTCTAATAACTAAGGCTGCTCATATTAAGTTACTACTCATTTATATTATCTATAGGTATTTTAGTGTAAACAAGATATATACTATAACACTTATAATAATAGGTGAATATAGCTTTATAGCAGATACAGATTCATCTAACTCAGAATAATTATAATCTCTTGAATTCATAGCCTCTTCCTGTTCTTCTCTTATTTCTATATAGATCCTATTTCTCTTTTTTATAGTTCTTATTATTGAAATAATTATTATAACGCTTATGATAGAAGCAATTAAGAAAATAATTAATGCTGTATTTCTCATTGCTGGGGATAAAGCTGTTATATCCTGGGCCTTTGTTCCACTCTTTAAGCTGTTCCATGAAGCTATAGCATTTATTCCATTAAATATAAAATGACATATCATGGATGCAAATATACTTCCTGTTGCATCAACCATATAAGCTAGAATAATTCCAAGTACGAAGGTATATAAAAACTGTGAAGGATTTAAGTGGAGAACACCAAATAAAAATCCGGTTATAATGGCAGCCTTATGAATACCTATTTTTTTATACCCTGATAATATAACTCCTCTCATAGTAAGTTCCTCACATATAGCAGGAGTTAACGCTATAACAATTATCATAACCATAAGTGGTAAACTACTCATTTTCCCTAGTACATCATTAACATTATTATGAAATACCAAATTTGTTATAAGCCCTAAAAATGAAGCAATGGGATATATTAAGAATCCTGTAATTATTACTAAAACTAAGTCCTTTATTTTTAAAGGCCTTATTCTCAATGTTTTAGCCACGGATTGTTTTGTTACCACTAAATATATTATTATAGGAACTATTAAAAATACAATTTGGGTTGTAACAAGAATACTTGGTAAATTCAAATGAAATAACACTACAACGGGCTTTAATAAATAGGAACCTCCAATTTGAATCAGAATTAAAATAAAGAAAAAAATATTAGCATAAAAAACTTTTTTCATATGAAATCTCCCTTGTGGTAAATTAGTTAGTAATAGATTATATTCTACAAACTACTACACTATCCTTTAAATCTTTTTCTTTTCCTTATATTTTGTATTAACTTTTTATAAATATGTATATTAATACAATTATATTCCTATACTTTGGAATATAATATACCTAAGTATTAAAATATAATTGTGGTAGTTCAGAGGAGATGATTTCTTTGGAAATAACTTGGCTTGGACATTCAAGTTTCTTAATAAGAGATTCAAGAGGAAGGTTAATTTTAACTGATCCCTTTAACGATAAAGTTGGATATGAAATCTATAAAGATAAAGCGGACTTTGTAACTATAAGTCACTCACATTTTGATCATTGCTATACAGAGGAAATAAAGGGTGACCCTATAATTGTTGATGAGGTTGGAATACATAGCTTCCCTAATTTAAATATTATAGGTCTGCCCTCCTATCACGACAAACAATTGGGAGTAATAAGAGGTAAAAACACTATATTTATCATAGAAGTAGATGGATATAGGATATGTCATCTAGGTGATCTTGGATATGTTTTAAGTGAAGAAGAAATAGATGCCCTAGGAGATATAGATATATTGCTTATACCTGTAGGTGGAAACTTCACCATAAATGGCATTGAGGCTAAAGAACTTTGCAAAAAACTCAATAGTTCTATAGTAATACCTATGCACTACAAAACTGCAATATTGACTTTTCCTCTTGATGGAGTAGAACCTTTTATTAGTGCCATGAAAAATGGTGAAAGAATTCAAAGTAATAAACTACACTTTGAGAAAAAGCCTACAGGAACTAATGAAGTAAAGATACTTACTTATTGTTGTGAGGAGGATAAATAAATGAAAAAAAACATTGGAATATTATATGATAACATAAGTGGTAATACTGGAGATGTGGCTATTGGACTAAGCCTTAGAAAAATATTAACCAAATTAAATGTAGGTTTTGATGAACTTGTAGCTGGAAATTTCAATTCATCTTATTATGATTGTATAATAATTGGTGGAGGTCATCTTATTCGTAAGAATCAAGATTTCTTTTATGATAAATTTAAGGTACCAGGAAATCATATACTAAATTCCATGGGGGTTGTTGATCGTCCCACTGATTTGAATTATCTAAATGATTATAGATATGTAACCTTTAGAAGCACTGGTGATAGAGAAAAAGCAAACTATATAAATAAGAAAAGTTTTATAGTCCCTTGTACTACTATGCTTTTAAACGACATAGCTGATTTACAGATTAAAATAGAGAGACCTTCTATAGGTATACATATGCTTCCCAATATCATTTCTAAAGAAGAGGAAAACTTATTTATAGAATGGCTATCTAAATTACCTTATGATATATATTTTATACCAATAACTCATTACAACAATGATTATGATTACATGAACTATTTATCCAGAAAAATACCAAATTCTTATATGCTGCCTATAATGAAACCCTTAGAAATATTTACTCTCATTGGAAAGTTTAAATTTGTAATTACTTGTTCATTGCATGGTTCCATATTTTCATACATTCATAACGTACCTTTTATATTAATGGCTCAAGAAAAATCAAGATTTTTTCTTGAAGATAGAAATTTAGAAAAATATTTATTTAGTTCACTTGAAGATATTAAGCGCTTATCAGAGGAAATACTTAGTACTCCTGTAGATTACTCTGCATCAATTATTAAAGATAAATCAGTACTAGAAAATCATGTTAAAATTATAAAAGATAGTCTTCCTAAAAATATATATACTTTTGGAGATACTCCAAAAATAAATATTACAGATGAACTGATTCAATCAAATCATCAAATTAACTTTCTTCAAATGAAAATTAATGAATTCCTTAATAAAAATGCTGACTTAAATGATAAGTTAGATAATTTATTAACAGAAGTATCAGCACTAAACAAAACACTGGCAGAAAAAGAAAATCATATATCTAATTTAAATGTGGAACTAAAAAATACAAATGAAGAACTTAATGTAAAGCAAAATAAAATATTAGATCTTGAAAGTAAGACTTCATACTTAGGTAACAAACTAACTGCTGCACAAAATGAATTAGGACAAATATATAATTCAAAAGGTTGGAAAATGCTGTCATCATTGTATAACGTGGAAGATAAAATAACTAACATTACTAAATCCGAAAAAAAGTAAATTGAAGCAAGTTCTAAAATTCAGATGGGGATTCTTTTACCCCATCTGAATTTTAGAACTGCGAATGCATGGCTTACTTGGCGTTGGACTCCCACTTTAAGAAAAGTAGAGAACCCAAATTTTAACTTGGTGTGAATCGCTTTCACAGAGTGCGTGGGAGACTTACACCAAGTTAGTCAGGTTAAAGTTTAATAATAATAAGGTGCATTATTTTAAGTTACCCATACTTAAAATAATGCACCTTATTAAATAGAATCTTTACATTCACCTGAAACTTTTATTTCTATTTTGAATAGTATAGAACATATTAGGCGTGTTCAAATAAATATATTTAGTTTAATATTAACAATTGATAGTACAAACCTCTCCTGTAATTAAACTCTTTTTAATATCAATAATTCTTTGATTTGTAGATCCTCTAAATTTTAGTTTTTCATCTTTTTTATCTATATCAAACTTACCATCTATAAGTACATCTACATAATTAAGAAGCTTATCCCAACTTGGATTTTCACGTCTAGCACTACGTATTTCTTCAAAAGTATATCCCGTATAAACCCAAACACTCTTTCCACTTTCTTTAACACGCCTTGCAATATAAGCAAACTTCTCTGCCTGCTCTAGAGGATCTCCACCACTAAAAGTTACTCCTCTAAGCATGGGATTGTTTACTATATCCTCTATAATATGATCCATATCCATTAGCTCTCCACCTTCAAAGGAATGTGTATGCGAGTTAAAACAGGATTTACAATTATGCTTGCACCCCTGGGAAAATAGTACTCTTCTAAGGCCAGGACCATTACTTAAACTTTCATAAATCATTCCCGCAAGTCTAATTTTATTATTACTCATAAAATTCTCTTCCTTTCCTAAGGCATCTTCAAATAAATAACTAGTCAGTATACTAGTCTATTTTGACTTGCTATTTATTTTCACATGCCTAACATCCCATAGCTCCAAATTTAAATACCATATAGTCTCTTACTAGTTTACCCAATTTAAGCCTTATATTTCAAACAATTTAGATATCATAAACGTGCTGACCATTTGCCTGTGATACTCTGTCTGCTCTCTCTTCATACTTTCCTTTACCAAATCTCTCATCAAGACTTAAATATCCTGTGACTCTAGATACCCCTTGTATCTCCGTACTTCCACATTCTGTACATTCATGCTCTCCATTGTAAAGATAAGTTCCACAGATTTTACAATATCTTATATGGAAATTAATACCCATATAACTTATATTAGTATTCTTATATGCATAATCTATTATATCTTTAATAGTATCTCCATCTGGATAGTTATCTAATTCTATATAGCTAATATGACCTCCATTACATAATTCATGATATGGAGCTTCTATATCTATTTTATCCTTTATTGATATATTGCATCCTACAGGTATATGATAACTATTTGTATAGTACTCTTTATCTGTAACACCTGGTATTAATCCAAATACAGCCTTATCCTTAGGAACAAATTTACCACTTAATCCTTCAGCCGGAGTAGCATAACAACTCCAATTAAGCTTAGTTTCTTCAGTAAGTTTATCTGTGTAATCTCTTATATATTTTATGATCTTTATACCAAGTTCTCTTGATTTTTCATCTTCACCATGATGCTTTCCCGTTAATGCAACAAGTGTCTCTGCAAGTCCTATGAACCCTATACCCCAAGTTCCCTGTTTTAATATAGGTTCAATAGAATCATCCGGCAATAAATTTTCTGATCCCTTCATAAGTCCTTGACCTACAACAAAAGGTAAGTCTTTTGATCTTAAATGCTTAAGTTTATTGTATCTATCAATAAGGCTATCCTTTGCTAGTTCTAATCTTACATCTAAAGCGTCAAAGAATTTACCTATATCACCCTTTGCAACTATACCTATTCTAGGTAAGTTTATAGTAGTAGGTGCAATATTACCTCTGCCCTTTGTTCCTGGTTCTCCATTTACATTTGAACACACATAGGTTCTACACCCCATAGTGGCAGGTATAACTCCTTGATCATAATACTTCTTATTAAAAGTTGCATCAATGTTCATAAATGTTGGATTCATTCTCTTTGCCGCTACATCGCATGCAAGTTTATATAGATAATAATATGGATCATTTGGTTCTCTATTAACCCCAGCTTTAACTCTGAATATTATGTTAGGGAAAATAGGTTGCTCTCCTCTTCCAAGGCCCTTTGCATACTCTTTTAAAAATACTTCACATACAAGTGCAGCATCTTTATCCTTTGGAATTCCTAAATTTATTGATGAAAATGGAACCTGTGATCCAGCTCTACTGTGCATAGTATTCAAATTATATACAATTCCCTGCATAGCCTGCTCTACAGATTTCACTAATTTTTTTTCAGCTATATCATCTATTTTTCCTTCATCTACTCCACATTCTCTAAGTTCACTTTTAATTTCTTCTCTTGTTGGAGGCACAAATTCCCCCATATCATTATCAAAATCAGGATGAGACTGTCCACCGAACATATCATTCTGAGTTGATTGAAGCAAGATGCATGAAAGTTCTGCGGCAGATTCTATTCTCTTTGGTGGCCTTATATTACCATAACCTGTATTAAACCCTTTAAGTAAAACTTCTTTTGTGGGTATGTGTAAACAGTTAACAGTTAAATTGTAACTATCTAAATCATGATAATATACATCACCGTTCTCATGAGCTTTAGCAAGTCTTTTAGACATCTTAGCAAGATTATGCCACTTATTTGATTCACTAGCTATTCTAAGCAATTTAGAACTAAAATTATTTCCTACATTGGCATTATCTCTATCCGTCTCTATTCCTATTTGAGATATTGCTTTCATCAAATCCGATTTTATATCCCTAACCTTAGTTCTTTCTTTTCTATAATTTGAATAAGCTACACCTATCTCCTTATAGCCTTTATGTAAAAGAGTTTTTTCCACCATATTTTGAATTTCTTCTACAGTAACTCTCTCCAATTCCATTTTCTCAAGCTTCATTATAAGCTCTTGTGTAAGCTCTAATACTTCGCTCATTTTAATACTAAATCCAATTTCTTCAGCCGCACCTTTTATGGCATTACTAACCTTGATAGAGTTAAACTCTACCTCTCTACCATCACGTTTTACTACATATAGCATATATTAATCCTCCCGAACACAATATCTTGTACTTACATATTATACAGTAGGAAAATTTTTATATCAATCTATCAAATTTACTTCTATTCATTCAAAAAAGCTTTTTATACTCCTCTAGCTTTAAAATCTTCATGTTTTTATATGAACCTGACTGTTGCTATTTATAAATATATCTAAATAATATTGGTAGTACTAACATAACTCAATGTAAACCTAATATTATGAAATATATAAAATATCAATTAAAAAATTATGAATATATATTCAGTTCTTACTTAAGCCTTATTTTAGTCTATTTCCATATCATTAAATATTCCATCACAGCCTAAGGATATTAAAGTTGCAGCACCAATGCCATATATTAAGAATGCAAGATAAATGGCATATCCACTAAAATCTTTTAGTAAAAATATAAATATCAGTACTATTATAGCAATTGGAACAACTAATATTAACTGGAATAACATAAATATTATACCTTTAGCCATTTGTTCTGTAAAACCTAACATATGCGCAATCCTAAAAGCAAAAAGTCCACTGTAGGAAAGCATACCACCTAAAACAACATAGCAAATTATACAGAGTAATATTTCAAATATTGATTTTCTACTTAGAATTCCAAATGGTATAAATAAAATAGCAGCATCAGAAATCATCTTTATAAGTGAAGAAGCTATACCATAAAATATTTTTTTCTGAGGACTATCTGGCAAAAGAAATATAAAATAATGGCTTATCTCATTATATATTTTACCACCAAATCCAGAGCTAAAAAACAACAGACCTGCAGACATAATAAATACAATTTTTATATCAGTACTCTTTGCAAAAATGCCTAGAATCACTGAAATTAATAGTAGTATTACTGAATAGGTATTTATAAAAAATATGAAACTTCTCTTTGAATATTCATTCATATGTTTAAATAGTAAGACTTTAGATCCATATATTTCTTTAAGGTCTAAGCCTATATTCTTAAAAGGCTTAATCATAAGGCCTTTTTTACGTTTATTTGAAGGCACTTTTCCACTTTTTATATCTTTTATGTCTTCATTAATTTCTGCTGAATTTAACATGTCCTCATAAAAATCCAGCTTTATATTGTAAGTTATATAAAGTAATATTGCACTTAGCAATAAAATTAATATTATATATATGTAATAAGATACTTTAACACCAGTAATAGTTTGAACAGCTATTTCTCTCATCCATCCAAATATAGGTATATACTTAAAAAATAAACTGTACGTTATAGTATCTCCAACTTTTATAAAGGAATTTTTAATATCACCTTTTACTATGATAAATGCTATTAAAACAATTACTACAATACTAAATGCCTTTATAAAATTTCGTATTATATTGCCAACTTTTTTGTACCTGCTGCATACTGCGAAAATAAATAACTTTAAAATATTACATAGAATAAGTTGAAAGATAATATAGACTATGATAAATAGAATTTTTGCTAATACTGTTATATTGAGATTCTTCATAGAGTTTGTAATTTGAAATAATACATACATTGATGTGAAAAATTCTAGTGCAATCTTTTTTACTATACCATAGACCATTACAGTTTGTGGTTTTATTGGTGATACAAATATTAGGTTTACATCACTCATATTAAATTTCGATTTAACTTTTTTTGTTCCACTATATAATGAAAAAAGGACTGTTACCATGGTTAATACTACAAGTATACTTATAACTACTGTAAGTGGCAGCTCTCCATTAGAGGACTTATTACGTGGTAAAAGTATAATTGCAACCCAAATCAGTCCAAAAATTATTCCCAATGCTTTTTGAGGCTTTTCCTTAATCCTCTTAAAATAATTAATCATACTTGTTTTTAATAAATAAACTAAAGCCTTCATACCTTATTCCTCCGTAACCTTGAAGAATATATCTTCTAAGGATTCAGATTGCTTATCAAACTCATCTCTAGCCTTAGATAACACAAATTCACCATTTTTCATAATAATTATTCTATCCCAAAGTTCCTCAACAGAATCAAGAAGATGAGTACTTAAAACTATTGAAACTCCTTGCTTTTTAAGTTCAAGCATAACTTCTTTCATATTTCTTATAGCCTTTGGGTCAAGTCCTATCATTGGCTCGTCCACTAGTAATACTTTAGGTTCAGTAATTAGAGCGCAACATATACTTACCTTTTGTTGCATTCCCTTAGATAAATCACTACCATATTTATCTTTTTTATCCCATAGGTCAAACAGCTTTAAGAGTCTTTCTGCTCTTTCCTCGTACTCCTTAATACTAAAGGCATGAGCCATAAGAGTTATGTGATCTTTTATTGTAAGAAGCGGAAATAATGACGGCATTTCAGGAATATATCCCAGCATACTCTTACCTTTAATACTCTTATTGTCATAACCGCAAATTTCTATTTTACCTTCATATTTCAATAATCCTGCCACAGACTTAATTATTGTAGATTTACCTGCTCCATTAGGACCTGCAAGTACTGCTATTTCCCCCTCATTCACTGTAAAGCTAACGTTTTTTACTGCTTCTGTTTTACCATAGCTTTTACTTAATTTTGATACTTCTAACATATATCTCTTCCCTTCAATTAAAATATTAATACATATTCTTCTATGTGTTATATTTAAATAGTACACTATAGTAACCCTGATGTCAATAATATCTACTATATTTATAATAGAAGATACACGCTATAATTAGTCAAAAAAACATTATAACACCAATAATTTATTGTGTATAAAATTATTGGTGTTATAATTTAAAATTATAGAATCTATACAACTTTTAATTTCATGATGCAATTTGATTTTATTCTTATATATCTTTATATTTTAAAAAAACCACTCTTATATTATTAAAAGGTTGTTACTTATAACAACTTTATAATATCATATAATAAGTTGTTATTTAGTCAAATAAAAATAATTATATAAGGAATTTAATTAACATTCTGCTAATTAGAATTAAGTCACTTTAGTAAGATATGGTTTAAAAAACAAAAATAGTGTTATATAAAGAAAAGTATGAATTCCACATAATATATTAATAAAAATATTATGTGGAATTAGCTAAAAATTCTATATTTATAGTTTCAATATAGAAACATATAATTTCATATTGAAATATTATTTTAAATAAATTACATTTCCTTTATCTTCTCTTCCAATATATCTCTTGCCATCTTAGGATTTGCTTTACCCTTACTCTGCTTCATAACCTGACCTACAAGGTATCCTACAGCTTGAGTTTTTCCGGCCTTATAGTCACTTACTGACTGTGGATTTGCATTTAACACTGAAACAGCTATTTCAGAAATAGCACCTGTATCACTTATTTGTACTAATCCTTTTTCCTTTACAATGTCTTCAGGATGTTTACCTGTTTTAAACATATCCTCAAAGACACCCTTTGCAGAAGTTACACTTAGTTTTTTGCCAGCAACCATTTTTAAAAGTGATGCCATATCTTCTTTATTTACAGGAATATCCTTAAGTTCAAGCTCCTGTTCTTTTATAAGTCTAAGCATATCTGAGAGCATCCAGTTTGATACACTCTTTGCATCGGAACCTAAAGCAACAACAGCTTCATAGTACTCTGCAAAATGCTTATCAGAAACTAAAATATTTACTTCTTTTTCTGAAAGTCCATATTCCTTTATGAATCTTTCTCTTCTCTCTTCTGGAAGTTCAGGCATATCTTCTTTAACTTTTTCAATTATCTCATCTTTAATTACTATAGGTATTATATCTGGTTCTGGGAAATATCTGTAGTCATTAGCATCTTCCTTGCTTCTCATTGTTACAGTTCTTCCTTTACCAGCATCCCATCTTCTTGTTTCCTGAACTATTCTAAAGGATTCTCCAAAATCATAAAGTTCTTTTTGACGTTTTTCTTCTTTTTCAAGTGCCTTTTGAAGCTCTCTGAAAGAGTTTATATTCTTTATTTCTACTTTAGTGTTATATTCCTCTTTACCAACTTCTCTAAGGGATATGTTGGCATCGCATCTTAAAGAACCTTGTTCCATTCTACAATCAGAAATACCACCATATTCAAGAATAGCCTTTAATGTTCTAAGGAATGTTACTGCTTCCTGTGGAGAACGCATATCTGGTTCTGTAACTATTTCTATAAGAGGAACACCTACACGATTGTAGTCTATAAGAGAATAGGGTTCATACTCTAAATGCACAAGTTTTCCTGCATCCTCTTCTATGTGTATTCTGTTTAATCTTACACTTCTTTCTCCGTTCTCAGTTTCAATCTCTACATGACCAGGTCCACATATAGGTATATCAAGCTGAGATATTTGATACGCCTTAGGAAGATCTGGATAAAAATAATTCTTTCTATCCATCTTATTTAATTTATTTATTTTACAATTTAATGCCATTCCAGCTTTTACAGCTAAGTTCACTACTTCTTCATTTAGCACAGGTAATGTTCCTGGAAGTCCCATACATATTGGACATGTATTTTCATTAGGTTTAGCTCCAAATTTAGTTGAACAATTGCAGAATATCTTTGTCTTTGTATTAAGTTCTGCATGTATTTCTAATCCTATTATAGTTTCATAACTCATAATAATGCAGCATTATCGCTGCTTTCCCCCTTTCTATTTTGGAATTTTATTTAATCGCACCGTTTTTCAATTCGAATCCATCATTTTTTAAAGCTTCTTCAAGAGCCAATGCAGCTCTTAGTATTTTCTTTTCTCCAAAATGTGGTCCAAGAAGTTGTACTCCTATAGGTAAACCTTCTTTACTCTGTCCACAAGGCATAGATATAGCTGGGATACCTGCAAGATTTATATTTATAGTGTATATATCTGCAAGATACATTTCCAGTGGATTACCTTTCTTTTCACCGCATTTGAATGGTAATACTGGTGATACTGGGCTCACTACAATATCATATTTAGAGAATACTTCTTTAAACTGATCTTTAACTTTTTTCTTAAGCTTTAATGCTCTTTTATAATAAGCATCGTAATATCCTGAGGATAGGGCATAGTTTCCAAGCATTATTCTTCTCTTAACTTCATCTCCAAATGCTTCAGTTCTACTCTTTTCCATTAGTTCGTAGACATCATCATATTCTTTAGCTCTATGACCATATCTAATACCATCAAATCTGGATAAGTTTGAACTCGCTTCTGCTGAAGATATTATGTAGTAAGCTGAAAGGCCTTCCTTTGTAATAGGTAATGATATTTCTTCTACTTCCGCACCTAAAGCTTTAAGCTTTTCAATACTATTTATTACTGACTCTTTTATTTCTTCATCTAAACCATCACCTAAGAATTCTTTTGGTACACCAACCTTCATACCTTTTATGCCATCTTCTATTCCATTTAGGTAATCAGTATCTTCAATTTTCTTAGAACTTGTATTGTCTAGTGGATCTGTTCCCGCTATGACTTCAAGAGTAAGTGCACAGTCTCTAATATTCTTTGAAAAAGGTCCAATTTGATCTAGTGAAGATCCAAAAGCTATAAGACCAAATCTTGAAACAAGACCATAAGTAGGTTTTAATCCAACCACTCCACAGAAGGCTGCTGGCTGTCTTATAGATCCACCTGTATCAGAACCTAAAGATATTGGTGCAAGCTCTGCTCCTACAGCAGCCGCTGAGCCACCAGAAGATCCTCCTGGAACCCTCTCTAAATCATATGGATTTTTAGTAGTTTTATATGCTGAGTTTTCTGTAGAAGAACCCATGGCAAACTCATCCATATTAGTTTTTCCTATTATAACTGCATCCTGTTCTTTAAGTTTCTTTACAACAGTTGCATCATAAGGTGGAACAAAATCCTCTAACATTTTTGATGCACAAGTAGTTCTTACACCATCAGTACATATATTATCTTTTATGGCAATAGGAATTCCTGCAAGTTTTCCCAGCTTTTCACCCTTTGCCATTCTTTCATCTATGCTTTTAGCTTCTTTAATTGCATTTTCTTCACAAAGAGTTAAATATGAATTTACATCTCCGTCAACCTTTTTTATTCTATCAAAATAGGACTTAACTATTTCTTCTGATGTGAAAACTTTATCTCTTATCCCGTTTCTTAACTGTTCCACTGACATCTTTTCTATATCCAAAGCTTTCCCTCCTAATCTTAGGCATCTTCAAATAAATAACTAGTCAGTATACTAGTCTATTTTGAATCATACTACGTTAACAGAACCCTCTGATAGCACCACTATCATCAGAACCTGTTTCCTTGTAAGATTCAAAATATACGTCCTATCTTTGACTTGTTATTTATTTTCATATGCCTTATTAACTTTATTAAATTACTCTATTATCTTAGGAACTTGAATTGCTCCATCTCTAAGATCCTTTACATTCTGCATAAGTTTTTTCTTATCTTCAAAAACCTGTGGAATATCTTTTCTAAATTCTGTATTAACTTCATCATATTCATCTAAGTTTACATCACTTAAATCTAGATTATCTATAGTTTTAAAATGAGTAAGTATAGCTTCAAATTCCTTAGCTATCTTTGAAGTTTCTTCTTCTGTAAAGCTTAATTTTGAAAGCTTAGCAATGTGCTTAACCTCTTCGATACTTACGTGTTCCATTAAAGTCACTCCTTTTGTTAATTCTTAATTCATAACTCTTAACTGATTTTGAACTTTCCACTTTCAACTAATAAAAGTTTCTTCGTCCTTTTATGTTAAGGTGTTATTCTCTTCATATCTCTTGGAAGTAATGATGCTTCTCTAATATTATCTAAACCTAGTATTTTCATAGTAAGTCTTTCAAGACCTATAGCAAGACCACCATGAGGAGGCATTCCATATCTAAAGTTATCTGTATAGAATTCAAATTCTTCTGTTTTAAAGCCCATCTTAGCAATGTTTGCAACTAATTCTTCATAGTCATGTATTCTTTGTCCTCCAGTTGTAATTTCAAGTCCTTTATATATAAGGTCAAAGCTTTTAGTAGCTCCTTCTATCTCACCATCAGGCATTGTATACATTGGTCTCTTTGCAGCTGGATATTTTGTTAGGAATACAAAGTCACTGCCATATTCTTTTTTCACATATTCTGAGAATAATTTTTCTCCTTCATTATCAATATTGCCTTTTGGAGATCTCTTTCCATATTCTTTAAGAAGTATTTCCTGTGCATCAAATAATGTAATTCTAGGAATCTTAATTTCATCTGGAAGTTCAACATCATATAGCTTTAATTCTCTTTCGCATTCTTTTTTAAGATATTTAAATAGATAGTTTATAAAACCTTCTTCTAATTCCATTATTTCAAATTCATCTTCTATAAATCCCATTTCAAGGTCTAAACTTACATATTCATTTAAATGTCTATAAGTATTGTGAAGTTCCGCTCTGTATGCGTGACCTACTTCAAATATTCTTTCAAATCCTGAACCAACCATCATCTGTTTATAGAATTGTGGACTTTGTGCAAGAAAAGCTCTGTTATCAAAATAGTTAACTGTGAACACTTCACTTCCACCCTCAGTTCCTGATGCAAGTATCTTTGGTGTATATACTTCTGTGAAATTTCTTGCCTTTAAATAGTCTTTGAAAGCATCCGCTATTTTCTCCTGCACTTTAAATACAGACATTATCTTTGGAGCTCTTAAACTTATAGTTCTATGATCAAGTTGTGCTTCTAAAGCTGCTTTAATTTTCCCAGCATTTATTGCAAAAGGTAATTTATCATAATAAGTTTTACCTAATACCTTTAGCTCATCCACCTGAACTTCTATTCCCTCAGGTGCTTTTTCGTTCTTTACCTTTTTACCTTTAACTGCTATACACATTTCAAGTCTTAATTTAGCATTAAGACTTTCATCGATAACAATCTGTATAATTCCCGTCTTATCTCTAAGCTTTACAAAGCTTATCTTTCCTAAATCATATATCTTATGTACCCAACCCTTTAATTCTACCTCTGTCTCATCTGCTAAAGCTGCTACATCTTTTACATAAATACTTTTCATTAAACTTACCTCCTATGTATAATTTAAGCTATACGAAAACCCCGTCTAAATAATTTTTTATTATTTTTAATATAACTAAATAAAAAACCCGTTCTATATCTTTCGATATAGGAACGGGTTAAAATTTCGCGGTACCATCCTATTTAACATATAAAAATGTTCACTCTCACAGGTACAGATAAACGTTATTACCGATACCTTGCCCTGTTAACGGTGGACTACCGTTTAAGCCTACTAACTCTAAAGTTTTCAGTTAACTGTTCAAGGATGTTCTTCCATATAATCTTCATATCAGGTTTCCAGCACTCCCGACTCTCTATAAAGCATACTTAAATAAATATCTAGTCAGTATACTTCGTATCTTTGACTTGTTCTTTATTTTCATATACCTAAATCCAATTATATATACTCTTCCTATCATCACCACTTTATATCTTTTATATTATATAACCTTATTCTAGTTAATACAATACTTTTAGGAATAATAATATTAATATGTCAATATATCAATATTATTATTCCTAACTTTATAAATATATAAATTACTTCTATTCTATCTAGGCAATTTTATTAATTTAATAAAATCATCCTATTAGTTTTTGTATATTAAAGGACAATTTTTCCAACATCTTGTCCACATATTCTTTATCCTCACCTTCAGCTTGTACGCTACACAAAGGTTCATCTAAATCTGGCAATATAAGTACCCAGCACTTTGGAAAACTTATTCTTACTCCTTCTATTAAATCTAAATAATTAAATCCACCATCTTCTATAATATTTCTCATAACTTTGCCCTTCTTTTCCCAAGGACATTTTATTTTCATTACCTTATTGTGATATGTTGGTACTTTTTTTATAATAGTTGATAGACTACTATGAAATTGCGCCATCAAATTCAGTACTAACAATATCATAGTAATAGCATCTATAGTGGATAAATATGCTATTAATATATCTTTTTCTCTCTTATCTTTCTCACTTTTTATATACTCATCTACGATGATTCGCTCATCTATTTTAGTCCTTATAAATTTTGCATTATACATGTCAGCCAGCTTTTCTACGGAATAAGTAACATCTACCGATGCAACAATAGTATTGAATTTAAAAATATTTAGAAGTACTAAAGCTTTAAGAACCTCTTTTAATTCTTTCTCCATAATCTTACCCTTTTCATCTACTAAAGCATAATTATCTGCTTCATCTGAAATCCAAACTCCAAGTGATGCACCATATTTTTTCACTTCTTCACTTATTTCTTTTAAATTACTTGTATTTTTCATTACTATAAATTCAACTTTAATCTCATTGAACATATTTATTAGTAACCATTTAATAGCTCTATTCTTTGTAACAAATACTATCTTATATTTATTTTCTCTTATTTTACCTCTGTCCAGTTTATTTATTATATTTTCAATATAGCTCTTAGTGTAATCATTTATAGCAATTATGGATTTAAAAGTATCCATCCTTGCTCTTCTAAAATCTTCTCGCCTAAACTTATTCTCTATTTTTCTCCTCATATTTTTACTTATATTAAGCCCATCCTTATCTATAAAAACTATATCCGCTTTTTCATAATTATCCTTATCAATAGACACATGAATTGCTCCACTAAATCCCATAGAAACTGTCACCATTCTAGTTATTTGCAATATACTTTTCTTCAAATCATATACTTCAAGACCCATAGACATAAGACCTGTAGCTAATGAATACTTTAGCATTTGAGCTGCGCCTTCTTCGCTGCAACTTATAAGTATTTTAGAATTACAATCTATTATAGATCCATAAGCAGAACTAAGTTTCAGTACAAATTCTGGAGTAATATCTACATTTATATTTCCTCTTATGCCTTTATTATTAAAAAAACTCTTTTCAATTTTACGATTCCAAATTAAATTTTCTCTTATAACTTCTCTGTTCTCCACAAGCTTATTTGGCCAAATCTTTACTTTTGGTTTTACTATTGACCTTTCTCTCATGATGCTTTCATCACCTATTACTGCTTCTTCAAAAACCGAAACTCCATTTTCAAGTTGTACCTTGTTGCATATTATAGTCCCTCTTAATTCTACATTCTTACCTATATAAGAATTATTAAAAATTATACTTTTCTTCACTGTACTTCCAGGTGATATAATATTATTCATACCTATAACTGTATATGGTCCTAGTTCTGATTCATCATATACAATAGACTTGTCCCCTATATATACAGGAGGATTTATATTAACCTTATTACCAATATTACAATCTTCACCTATCCATATACCTTTTTTATATTCCACGGCTTTTATGTTTACGTTTACATTGCCTTCAAGTATATCATAATTACATTGCATAAATTCATTAATACCACCTATATCACACCAATAAAAATTAGAATTATAACCATACATATCTATATTATTTCTCATAAGTATAGGAAAAAGATCATTGCTAAAATCAAACTTTTTATTTTTATCATAAAATCTAAATATCTCTGGTTCAAATATATATATACCGGTATTCACCTTATCACTAAATACCTCACTCCAGTTTGGTTTCTCTAGAAAGCCAGTGATTCTACCATCTTTATTTGTAACAACTACACCATACTCCAAGGGCACCTTAACCTCTTTCAATATTATGGTTGCCACTGACTTTTTATCTCTATGATATTTTAATGCATCCATTATATTTACATCTGTTACGGCATCTCCACTGATAACTATAAAGGTTTCATCAAGAAAATTCTCTGCATTTTTAACACTGCCTGCAGTCCCAAGTGGAATTTCTTCTATAAAATATTGTAGATTAACTCCAAATTCACTTCCATCACCAAAATAATCTATAATTGAATCTGGCAAATACTGAAGAGTTATTCCTATATCTTTTATCCCACTATTTTTTAAAAGTTCCAATGAATATTGCATTACAGGCTTCCCTATTATAGGCATCATTGGCTTTGGTATATTACAAGTTAGAGGTCTTAGTCTAGTTCCTGTTCCTCCTGCCATTATAATTGCTTTCATAAAATCACATCCTAATTATAGATTTTAAAAATGCCAAATACCATCTATGCAAAAGTTTATATATCAAGTCAATTTTAACTTATAATTGCGAATTTATCAAACATTTTGAAAAATCTTATTTTTCAACAATACATATTCTTCTACTACTATTAATGCTTTAATTTATATTATTATTCCTAGTTTTTATATTATAATAGAACAAATTTTTTAACCTGACTAAACATGAACCTATTTAAATATTATACAAAAGTAAAGACTATTATATAAAACTCCTTTAACAATAAATAAAAGACTGCACAAAATGCAGTCTTTTATTTATTCAACAGTTATAGCATTAACGGGACAACTATCTGCAGCTTCTTTAGCAGTATCAGCTGCAGATTCTGGTACACTTTCAACTATCTCTTTTGCTTTTCCATCATCATCCATTTCAAATACATCTGGACATACTGATGGACATACTCCACAACCTATACAGGTATCTTTATCAACATGTGCTTGCATAGTAATATTACTGTTACGCAAAACTAATTAATATGTATAAATTTATTAGTTATAACAAATTTCAATTTGTTTTGCTAACAGTTTCACCATCCTTTACAATATATTTTGAACATCCCTATATATTGTTGCCAAACAAAGAATAATAATACTACCTATATAATTTTTTCTATAATCATTTTGTATTCATCCGTATCACTTATATACTTTTCTGCGGTACCCTTTTCTAAGCTTTCAACTAAATCAAGGTTTATAGGCATTTCAGATAAAAGAGGTATACCTAAATATTTAGCCTGTTCTTCCGCTGTTTTTTTGCTAAATACCCTTATCTTATCACCACAGTTTCCACACTTTATGTAGGACATATTTTCTACCACACCGATTATAGGTATACTCATTTTTTCTATCATGATTACTACCTTTTTTACTATCATGGAAACCATGTCCTGTGGAGTAGAAACTACAACCATAGACTTTACTGGCATAGTCTGCATAACAGTTAAAGCTACATCACCAGTGCCTGGTGGCATATCTATAAGAAGATAATCTAAATCTCCCCATTCTGTATCAGTATACATCTGACTCAAAGCACCTGTTATAACTGGACCTCTCCAAATCACAGGTTCATCTTCATTTTCTATAAGAAGATTAAGTGATATAAGTTTTATACCTGATTTTGTTTCTACTGGCTTAAACTTAACCTCTGCTTTATTTATGGGAATCATTTCTGCTCTCTTATCATTTACTCCAAAAAATCTTGGCATAGACGGACCTGTTATATCGCCATCTAAAACTCCTACTTTATAACCTGATTTTCTAAGTTCTGTAGCAATTATTCCAGTTACAGTAGACTTCCCAACTCCACCTTTACCACTTATAATGCCTATTATATTTTTTACGCTTCCATATTTAGGCATAGTCTTTTTTATTCCACCATTACAATTATCTTTATCATTGCTGCTGCAACTTCCATTGCTAGCACAGCTATCACAGTTACTCATTGAAATTCCTCCAAATTATTTTAAAGTTAGTGATCTCATTTGATATCAGTTTATTTACTTTTAAATATTAGAAGTCACTACTCTTTTTATCACTAATAGTTATATCCCAACCATTTTTATATCTGGCAATCATATAATATATCTTTGAATCTTTTGTCTTATTATCATAAAAAGTTACAGTACTTTTATAAATTGAATCATAAGTATTTTTATTGTACTTATATTGACCTGCTTTATACCCAGTAGTAATAACTGTTTCATTTACATCACAAGAAGTATCATTTCCATTTTTAATCAATTTTACACTGGAAGGCAATGATTTTTGGAAATCATCTAAATCATAGGAAAATATATATTTAGCTACATCTACATCATCATTTACATTTACACCTATGGACTTATTACTATTTTTAGTATCTTCTCTATATTTATCAATACATTGACTTATGAATGTATAGTAAAGCTTATTAAAATCTTTTGGAGTTCTTAAATCCGTAAAATTACTCAATATATCATTATCAATTCTACTGGGAACTATATAATACTTATCCTTGGAATATAAATTTCCACCATCTTTTTTGTCTAATCCTACTACATAATCAAATTCATGAACCTTATTGGAATCTTCATATAAACTAAAAATATAGTCTGGGTCAAGAGAAGATTTACTGTCTACCGACTTTGCATCTGACAAAATATCATATAATTCAGAAATGGCAACTGGATTTGTTACTACAAACTTATAACCTCTATCCCTGCTATTTTGTATAACTACTTTTTTTACTCTTCCTTGCTTTATATATTCAAAATCTTTATTTTTTAAGCCAAGCTTTACTTTTATTGAGTCAACTTGACTACAACCAGTAAACAAACTAGCTATTAATAAAAATACAAATACTAACACTAATCTTCTTTTTTTCACCAAAACCTCTCCCTTACAAAGCATCCCCATTCTTTTAAATCTAAGAATTCTGTTCTCCTGATGACTAGTCGCTGTAATTATTAAATCATTTAGATTCTAAGTACAGATATAACAGCGTCACGTCCCTAGATAACGACTTCTAAAATTCAGCGGGAAAAACACCCTCTGAATCTAAGAATTCTGTTTATAGACATTATTTATTATACGTCTTATATTAATTGTAATCAAGAATAAAAGAGCTTAGTTTTATGTATTTTATATTAATTATCTATGGACATATTGCTTAAAATAAAATTTAGCTTATCATTTAAGATCTGTAATTTGGTTTAAGGCATATGAAAATAAATAGTAAGTCAAAGATGCGACGTATATTTTGAAGCCTACAAGGAAATAGGTTCTTCAGATAGTGAGCTATCTGAAGGTTCTGTTGACGTGGTTGGATTCAAAATAGACTAACATACTGACTAGTTATTTATTTGAATATGCCTAAAGCAACATATCCATAGTTGTACTAATTTATTCATATTTTAAGGTTTCTACTATTGCTCTAAATACAGAAGGCATATTATTATTAAGCTTGTCACTTTCTACATAAAAAGAAAATCTAATAAACTTTTCATTATATTTCACAAAATACTCAAAGGCATTATAGGGTTTCCCATCTCCAGTTGTTTTATAAGTAACTAAATAACCTTCATTATTATTTATCTTTATATCAGATATTTTAAAGTCCTGTGATTTATTTTGAACTTCTGGGCTAACCTTACTATCATCTAAAAAACTTTTTAAATCTCTCTTTAAATTCCATACCTGAACATATCCATGAATACTATTATCCTGTGCCTTAAAATTATTATGATACAGTATTTCCCCTCCACTATATTTCTCTTCACTTGTTGTCCACTTTGAAGGTAACTTATAGCTTATTTTATGGTCTGTCACATAATATTCTTTTAATGCACCCATATTATTTTGAATAAAAGCTGTTGTTCTTATTCTATTATCTAATCTTATTCCTATTGAAAAAAGAACTACCATAAGCCCCATAACTACAAATATTACTCCTAATTTTTTTCTGTCTACAACAAATACTTTCATATATAATACCTCCTTATTTATTAAAATTTTTCATGAGTAATATTGATTGTAATATGCCACGAAAAAATTAAGACGGTATAAATAAAACTCACATAATAATGACCATTTTATTTACACCGACTATAAGCTTACACATTTCACTTGTTCACAGGAATTACTATTACTGACTTTCTGAAATCATAGAATAATAACCAATATCCCATATTTCCATATTTACCCTTATTATTTTTTCCTTGAACCCAGCTTACAAATCCAAATTTACCTCCAAAAGGTTGATCATAATGAGCTTTTGTACCTGGTATACCATAAACTATATATTTCACTTTTCCTTCTTTGTCATATTTATATCCAAACAAATAGTGACCATGTCTTATTATATAAGGGAAGTAGCTTATCATAGGATAATATAATATTGTATACCTGTTATAGCTCGAAGCTTTGTACATGTCTTCAATTGATCTTACTGGCAACTTATATAATTTACATCTACTAAGATCTTGAAACTCATCATTCCACTGTTGTAAATTATTTGTCAATCCATCAAAAAATCTTCCTGACTTTGTTTTACTATAATCTTTTGATTTCTGGACATTAGGATCTTTTACAGTGTTATCTTTATTTGCATATTCTACACTATAGTTATTATTAAAATTAATCTTATTATTGTAGTAATTGTTGTCTTTATTATCTTTGTTATCCTTGTTATCTTTATTATCCTTGTTATCTTTATTATCCCTATTATCTTTGTTATCTTTGTTGTCCTTGTTGTCCTTGCTATCCTTGTTATCCTTGTTTTCCTTGTTATCCTTGTTTTCCTTGTTTTCCTTGTTATCCTTGTTATCCTTGTTTTCCTTGCTATCCTTGCTATCCTTGTTATCCTTGTTATCCTTGTTTTCCTTGTTATCCTTGTTATCCTTGTTTTCCTTGCTATCCTTGCTATCCTTGTTATCCTTGTTATCCTTGTTATCCTTGTTATCCTTGTTATCCTTGTTATCCTTGTTGTCTTCGTTATCTACTACTTTTGATTTATTATCTTTATTTTTATTTGAATCATACTTTGAATCTTTATTCTTCTTTGAGTTTCTAATACTGTCCTTATCATCATCATTTAAATCCTTTAACTTCTCTTTCAATTCTGTAGGTTCTAATATATTACTGTCTTTATTCGGTTCATTCCTATCATCTGAACTATTATTTTGTTCAGTTTCTTTTTCTACTTTCACTTTTTCTATTTTTTCTTCGTATTCATCAAAACTTCTGTCTTTGTGTTCAACAGTACTATTTTGATTTTCTGATTTTGTTTTTTCATCGTTTTCTCTTTTCTTCACGTTATCTACTAACGTATACTTTTTCCAGTCATTGGGAATATCTGTAATGGAAAATCCATTTAATACCCCTATTATATTTGTATCCACAGACCTAATTACAGCTGCACCACAAACTTTATCAACTGACACTCCACTGGCCGCAATATTCTCAGGAGTAAATTCTTTACTCACCTCTGCTCTTCCAGTATTGTCTATGTTTAATTCACCAAGCTTAACTAATTTCTTTTCATCTTTCTTATTACAAATAAGTAGTATATAATATGGCTTCATTTCTTTTTTTAGGTTTTGAACGTAAAATGAAATCTTACATTTATTGTTCTTTACCTCTATTTTGGCATAACCGGTTGGTGCTTTGTCTGATGCTAATCCATACCCTTTTTCGTCTTCTTGAAGTATTATGAAATTTCTACTATATTTCTTTTTCTGACTCAACCTCTTTATCCCCCCACAATATTCATATAATATAATATATGAGGTAAGTTACTAAAAATGAACAAATAAATAAATAAAAAGTGCCAAGCAATTTATACTTAGCACTTTTTAATACTCTAAAAGAGTATTGTTAAGGCATGTGAAAATAAATAATAAGTCAAAGATGCGACGAATATTTTGAATCATACAAGGAAGCAGGTTCCGAGGATAGTGAGCTATCTGAGGGTTCTGCCGACGCAGTAAGATTCAAAATAGGCTAGCATACTGACTAGTTATTTATTTGAATATGCCTAATGTTATTTATTAACGATACCATATACAACATCTGCCAGTTTTCCAAACTCTTCAATGGAAAGAGTCTCTCCTCGTCTTTTAGGATCTATACCTGACTCTGAAAATGCATATTCGAGGTTTTCTTTGCTTAATTTTAATTGCTTAAGTGCATTCCAAAGGGTTTTTCTTCTCATATTAAAAGAATCTCTTACTATAGTAAAAAATAACTTTTCGTCCTTCACCTTTACTCTAGGCTCAATTAACCTATCTAATTTTATCACTATGGATTCAACCTTTGGCTGGGGAATAAATGAAGCTGGAGAAACTTTCCTTATTATCTCCGTATCACAATAATATTGTACAAGTAATGATAATGCACCATACTCCTTGCAATTTGGTTTTGCTGCTATTCTCTCAGCCACTTCCTTTTGTATCATTATCGTAAGAGATTTAAAAACATATCCACTAATCAATAATTTTGATATTATTGGTGTAGTAACATAGTAGGGTAAATTAGCTACTAGCTTAACCGAATTTTCATAATTTATAATTTCATTAAAATCCACTTTAAGTGCATCTTTATGTACTAAAGTAAAATTATCATATTCTTTTAATTCTTCTTCTAATATAGGTAAAAGATCACTATCAAGTTCAATAGCACATACGGCTTTAGCTGAATCTAATAATTGTTTTGTAAGTGTTCCAACTCCTGGACCGATTTCGATTACAAAATCTTCCTTTGAAATATCTGCTCCCTTTACTATGTCAGTTAAAACTGTACTATCAATCAAAAAATTCTGTCCTAAACTCTTTGTAAATTTGAACCCATACTTTTTAACGATCTCTTTTGTGTTCACACTTTCCATGCTTTATTTTATCTCCTTTTCTGCCCTTTTCACAGCTTCCACCAATTCTTCCTTTGTTATTCCAAAGTTATTTAGCCTTGTTAGAAATTGAGCAGAATTAGCATAGCCAATGCCTAATTGTCTTCCCACTCCATCTCTTCTCTCTTTAGCCTTGCCGTCTGCTGTGAGTTTAAAAAATATCATATCTTGAATATTAAAAATCTCAACCTTCTCTTTGTTTTCGCATTTTGCATTATTAAGAGCTCTTATTATAGCTCCTGGCTCTGCATTCTCAACGCCTATATCATCGTCCTTTGTTCCTTCTCTTTGAGTAATTCTTGCGTGCTTTACACCCTTTACTCTCTTTGTTATTATCCTTCTTATCTTTTCTCCTGCAAAGTCTGGATCAGTAAATACAATAACTCCTCTTCTTTTCTGAGCATCTATTATTTTATCAATAACTGCCTTATTTATTCCAAAACCTCCTACAGCTATAACATCAGCATCTACCGATCTCTTTATGGCAGAAATATCATCTCTTCCTTCAACAACAATTACCTCTTTAATCATTTTTTCCTCCAAATACATATAGAATATTCTTCTAATTATATAGCTTAAGCTATCTGAGAAGAAATAACAAGTCAAAGATTAAAGTCATATCTTATGCAAAGCAAGTTACATATATTAATAATAATTAAATAAAAAAAAGGAGCCCTAAGGCCCTATTTCAAGATATACACATCTACTGGTCTGATACCCCAGTTCTCACATTCAGTTTCGCTTGTAAAAAATAAGTCTATTCGGTTTCCCTTTATTAAACCACCAGTGTCTTCAGCTATTCCATAACCATACCCTGGCACATAAAGTTTTGTTCCTAGCGGGATTACCCTAGGATCAACAGCTATAGAGCTATATCCATTAGAATCTCTCTTGGTTCTTGTTCCAGAAGCCGTTATTCCAAATCTAAGATCCGCAGTATATGCAGTGGCCTTTGCATTAATCTTGCTTTTATAAGTTGCTTTACCACCACGATTTGCATTTACAACTCCAAGAGTTCCTACTTTAACAACAGCTTTTACAGGTTCACTTTTTACTACTTCACTTACTATGTTCCTTGCAACTTCCTTACCATCTTCATATGTCACATTAGTGATTATTTCCTTTGAACCAGCTACACCTTGCTGGATAACCTGCTTTTCATCATTTCCCATATTATTATCATTTTGAACAACTGTTTCAAAATCTATGGGCTTTGCTTCCACAAGCTTTTGTGTACTAACTCTTGTTACCACAACCTTCATTCCATTTTTAATAGAATCATTTTTTGAAGGTTTTACTTTATCTGAGTCACTTAGTTTTATACCTTCTGCCTTCAACATATCTTCTACTGAATCTTCTCCAGACTTAACTTTTATGTCTTTACCATCTACAAGCAACTCTAAACCTACTGCTTTCTTTATATATATCTCTTGTCCACTTTTTATTCTTATGTCTACACTAGGCTTAATCTTATCCTTTGGTTCTATTTTAATGTTGTTTTGCTCTAAAATATCCTTTACGGTATTTTTGTATGATATAACTTTTTTTGTCTCCCCATTAAGAGACACTGTTACAACTTTTCTCATACTTCTTGCATATATGGTAACACTTAATATTATAATCACCATAACTAGAGCCATAATAGAACCCTTTGAAAAATAACTCTTAAAATCAAAAAAATTATCTTTCAATTTTTTAAACATACTAATCCCCCCTTTTAGCAAGAATCCCTAACATTATAACTACAAATTAGATATACTGTCAAATTCCATGCCATTATTAGACAAAACCAGAAAATCAAGTATTGCATTTAGTAAAATAAATGTATAATAGCTTTAATTTTACAATAACTGATTTTACCATAGGAAGGTTAATACACTAGGTTAATCCCTTTATTAAATTATATGGTATCATATAACTTAATATTACTAATAAAACAAAATTTATCTGAACATTTTGTGCCCAGATAAATAAAAACTTTATATAATTATTTTACATTACTAATCTATTTTTAGCAAATTCTTGGTATTCAGTATAGTCTGATTTTTTACATTTATTGGAATATCTCTCCTGATTTCTGCTATTTTCTCTGCTATATATTCTATATAATCAGATCTATTTCTCTTACCCCTATTAGGTTCTGGTGCCATATAAGGACAATCTGTTTCTAGAAGCATTTTATCAAGGGGTATCTCCCTTGCAACCTCTACTGTCTTTCTCGCATTCTTAAAGGTTACAACTCCTGTAAATCCAATGTAATAACCCAGTTTGATACATTCTCTTGCCATCTCTAAACTTCCAGAAAAACAATGGACTACTCCATGAACCTTAGGAAATTGCTTTATTATTTCTAAAGTATCAGCATGAGCTTCTCTATTATGTATAACTACAGGAAGATTAAGTTCTTCTGCCAATTGCATTTGTTTTATAAATGCCTTTTTCTGTACTTCTCTAGGTGGATTTTCTTCATAATGATAATCCAGTCCTATTTCACCTATAGCTCTTACCTTTTGATTTTTAGCAAGACTTCTAAGTTCCCCTATAACATCCTCATTTATAATGTGTGCAAACTCTGGATGAATGCCTACTGCTGCATAAAAGAAATCATATTTATCTGAGAGTTTTACAGAATCTCTAGCTCCCTCTAATGAAGCTCCGCAGTTAAGCACTCCTATAATTTCATTTTCTCTAAGTTCCTTTATAACCTGCTCTCTATCCTCATTAAAAGCCTCATCATCATAGTGTGCATGTGAATCAAAAATCATATTTTACATTCTCCTTTTCTAGTTCAAAGTTAACTATAATATATTTATTAATTCATAGTCCTCTTTTCCAAGTCCTATTTCTTGTCCATGATCAAGTCCTGTCTTCCAATTAGTATTATCATGTATGTGACCAAATTTATCTTCTCCTTCATGATAGTGAATATCATCTAATATAGATCCATTTATCTTAGGTGCATTGTTTACCATATCCACACATGCCTTATCTAATGCCACAGGATCAAAAGAAGCTGCTATTCCAAGATCAGGTACTATAGCCATGTCATTATTATCCCAACAATCACAGTTAGGCGAAACATTCATAATAAAATTAATATGAAAGTTAGGCTTACCTTTTACCACTGCATAAGCATATTCAGCAATTTTCTCATTTGCAGTATCAGCAGATTCATTCCACACAACTTGTGCGGCATCAAACTGACAAATTGCTACACATTGTCCGCATCCCACGCACTTCGCATAATCAATAGTAGCCTTTTTATTTTCATCAAAGCTTATGGCGTCTTGTGCGCAATTTTTAATACACATTCCACAGGCTACACAATTATCCTTTTGTATTTTAGGTTGTGATGCAGAATGCATTTCGAGTTTTCCACCTCTTGACCCAGATCCCATTCCAAGATTTTTAAGAGCTCCTCCAAACCCGGTCATTTCATGACCTTTAAAATGATTCATTGAGATAATAATATCCGCATCTGCTATAGCAGTACCTATTTTAGCAGTTTTACAATGTTTTTGATCTATTTTAACTTCAGTATAATCTGTTCCCTTAAGGCCATCTGCAATTATTACATTGCAACCTACAACCATTGGATTAAATCCATGCTTCATTGCAGTATCAAGATGATCTAATGCATTAGCTCTTTTTCCTGAATACAATGTATTAGCATCAGTTAGAAATGGCTTTCCACCCAATTCATTAATTACTTCTACAACTTTTGCTGCATAGTTTGGCCTTATATATGCAAGATTTCCTATCTCACCAAAATGAATTTTTATAGCCACAAACTTATCTTTAAAATCTATATTCTTAATTCCAGCCTTCACCATTAACTTTCCTAATTTATCCAATAAATTAGTACCTGGTTTTGTTCTCAAATTTGTAAAATAAACTTTAGATTTTTCCATTTGATATCATCTCCTAAATAGTTTTTTCTTAGCCTACCATTAAAATACATTATAACTCTTATTTTTATAGCACTTCAATTTATTTTTATATAACTTCAATTTATTTTTTTCATTATTCCAATAGGTCACTACACTCTATTAAAGTTAATTTTACCCATAAGAAATCTATGTTATAATATGGATAACTTTTAATTTATGGATATTTTTTCATAAACTAAACTCTTATATTTAAAGATAATTTTTACTTATTCTGCACTTTATAAATAATTATATAAAGATATAGTACTACTACATTATATTTATTAACTTGGAGGTAGCTGTTTAAAATGGAACTACTAAATATAAAAAATTTATCAAAGGAAAACAAGAATTCTAACATTATAAATAATATGAATTTAACTATAAGCAAGGGTAAAACCATTGGTATAAAATGTTCTGAAGAAATATGCCTTACACTTTTCAAATTGATTTTTGGGAAAATTCAACCTTCAAAAGGAAGTGTAACTCAATCAGATGAAACTAGAATAAATCTGGTTTTAAAAGATGATGGACTCTATGAGAGACTTACTGTAAATGAATACTTAAAATTCTTTAGAGACATATCTAATTATAAATCCCCTATTGAAGAAATTAAAATTAAGTTAGGACTTGTTACTTTAAAAAATACAAAAATAAAAAACCTTAGCCACTCTGAAAAAGGAAGACTAAGAATTGCCAGAGCACTTGTTAGCAATTCTAATTTGATTTTGATACAAGAGCCTACTTTATATCACGATATGGAAAGCTCCTTAATAATAAGAGAAGCTTTACCCTATATTAATAGCTTAGGAATAGCTTTAGTTTGTACCTCTGTTTCGTTGGAAGAAATACTCTTATTAGATTGTACAGGCTATATTCTAGACAAGAACGGCTTCAACGCAATAGAAATAGATACCAATTGTAATCGTGATGATAAGCCAAATAAACCTATTATTTCTGAACCACACATGCTAAAGATAACTAAAATACCAGCAAAGATTAATGAAAAAATAATACTCTTCAATCCTACAGAAATAACTTATATGGAAAGTCTAAATGGAACTACTTATATTAATGTAGGAGAAGAAAAATTCCCTTGTGCCATGTCCTTAACGGAACTGGAAAATAAACTTAAAGACTTTGGATTTTTTAGGTGCCATCGTTCCTATTTAGTAAACTTACAGAAAGTTAGAGAAGTTATTAATTGGACAAGAAATAGTTTTAGCCTTACCTTAGATGACAAATATAAAAAGTCTATACCTCTTTCAAAGAGCAGACTAGATGACATAAAAAAACTACTGTATATATAATCATAATCAATCTTCTTGTATTAAAAAAAATATACCTTATTTATTATTATATGATTTATAATCCATAGTTAAAATTACTCTTTTTAACCTTTATATTGCTCCTTTCATAGTTTTTTTAATGCTATTAGAAGTTGAAAACAGGATAATTATATTAAAGATAACTCAAATAAATCTAAGTCAATATATATTTGAAATGTCTAGAGTTAATTTAGAAAGGGGCAATATAAATGGACACTATACTATCAATGAAAAATATAAAAAAGTGCTTTAAAAATAAGATAGTTCTAAATGGATTAACTTTCGATGTAAGAAAGAATGAAATATTTGGTCTCTTAGGGCCCAGCGGTGCCGGAAAAACCACTACTATTAAAATATTAACCTCACAAATATTACCTACATCAGGAGATTCTGAAGTTTTAGATACCAATGTTTATTCCTTTAATAGAAACATTTTAAATAGAGTTGGTATTCTCACAGACAACAGTGGTGTGTATGAAAGGCTTACAGTTTGGGACAACCTAAAACTTTTTACAGATATAGCTGTTACAGACAAAACCAATATCGATATTATGTTAAAGAGAGTAGGACTTTTAGATAATAAAAAAACTGTAGTTAAAAAGCTTTCTAAAGGCATGAAACAAAGACTTATACTTTCGAGAGCCCTTATAAATGATCCTGAATTATTATTTTTAGATGAGCCAACTTCTTCTCTTGATCCTGCACTTTCAGCAGAAATCCATAAATTATTGAAGGAATTGAATATACAAGGAACCACTATATTTTTAACCACCCATGATATGGTAGAGGCAGATAAGCTTTGTGACAGAATAGGATTCTTAAACGAAGGTAAAATAGTTGAACTGGATACCCCTGAAAACTTAAAACTGAAATATGCTAAACGTGTTATAACAGTTAAGCTAAAAGGTAGAAGTGAAAAAATATCTGTAGGTATAAATGCAGAAAGTGCTGAAAAAATACGTTCCTGGATAGCAACAGAAGCTTTGGAATCTATCCATTCCTATGAGCCAACTATAGAAGAAATATTTTTAAAAGTAACTGGGAGGGACTTAATATGAATTTTTCAATTATGAGGGTAAAAGCTTTGTTTATGAAGGAGTTAAAGGATTATTACAGAAATCCTAATGTTTTAATTACATTTTTAGCTCCTGTTATATTTATATGTTTGTTAGGATTTATTCCCCATAAAAGTGCTAATTTAAGTATGTTCCTTTTTAATCTTTCTTTAAATTATGGCATAGGATTTATCTGTTTACCTTCTATAGCCATGTTAATTGCTGAAGAAAAAGAAAAAAATACTTTAGATGTACTTACACTTTCTTCAGTGACTTCTATTGAATTTCTAATCAGCAAAATATTATTGCCTTTTTCACTCTCTCTATTAGCGCTATTAATTTCCTTTATATCATTTAAAATTAATATAAAATATTTACCTGAATTTTTTATTATAGAATTAATGTGTATTATTAGTGTTATTATTATTGGTGCAACTATAGGTATGCTTTGTGATAATCTAACAAGTTCAAGTATGATTTCCATAATAGTCTTAATATTTATAATGGCTATACCTAGCTTTTCTAATGCTAATCGTATATTTAACACTGCTGCAAATTTCCTTGGAAGTTACCATTCAAATCTAATAATTAAAAATATTACTAATGGATATTCTATATTCTATTCCAAATATAGCTTATTTATAGTATTTATATGGATAATTATACCGATATTTATATTCATATTATCTTACAATAAAAGACAATTATAGCAATTCACACTATTAGGAGGCTTTACAATGAATTTTTCAATTAGAAAGACTAGAGCTATATTTATAAAAGAATTAAAAGAATATTATAGAAATCCTTATATAATATTTGTATTATTGCTACCATTAGTTTTTTCTTTATTTTACTCAAATTTATTTCGAGATACTAAAATTTTTATTCCTGTAATGAACTTCTGTATTAATCTTAGCATTGTATTATTAGGAATACAGCTACCATCTTATTTCATTTTGGAAGAAAAAGAAAAGAAGACATTAGACGTTCTTATACTTTCTTCTGTAAATGCTCTTGAATTTATTACTGGAAAATTATTGCCTATAATTATAGTATCCATAATATCAAATATGATTGTCCTTTTTTTATTTAATACTAATTTTGAATGCATCATATCTCTTATAATTATAACAACTGTAAATTCACTTATCATGATTGTATTTAGTACTATAATTGCATTAATAAGTACTAATCAAATGCATGGTCAATTATATTTAATATTATTCATTATTATCTTTTTTCATATTACCTTCTTCTATTTTACTCTTTAATAACATTTCAATTCAATAATCTTAATTTTTAAACACTATTTTTAGTCATATTAGGAATCTCT
>NZ_BAEV01000029.1 GCF_000246895.1 Clostridium arbusti SL206
TATGTTCCTTTATTAAAATCTTGTAATTTCTTAAAATTATTTATTTTATTAAACATAGTTCCATTTTTCATATTATGTCCATATATAATTATATTTTTATCTAAATCAATATTATTTTTGCAATCAATAAAAACAGTGCCTGATGTACTTTTTTCTCCATAAAAATTATTATGAAGGTAAAATTCATTATCTTTTCCTTGGACAACTGGATAACTTATATCTGTATTAGGAATATTAAGCCACAATTTATAGTCTATATTAATATGTTTTAATTTTTCTTCATTAGAATTATCTTTAATATTCTCCTGCACTTTTGGTTTAAAAACTTGAACTTTAGAGTAATTTTTACTATCCTTATAGTATTGTAAACACTTATAACCTATCATTAAAGAACAAACTACAAATATTATAATCAAAACTATATTTATAAGTTTTTTTATATTTTTCTTCATACTTTCCCTCTATATAATTCTTTTTATGGCTTTACTAGTTAGTAATTTTGCTGTTATGAAGGATACTAGTGGTACCGTTAAAATGACTCCAATACTTCCTGATATTCCTTGCATAACTTCTATTCCAACAGAATACATATTAACAATTTGATTGTATTTCATACTATAGGAATAAATTAAAATCAAGGTATTAATCGTTCCCCCTGTAAATGCTAATATAAGTGTATTTGACATAGTTCCCATCATATCTCGACCAACATTAATTCCTGAATTAAAAAGTTGCTTATAGTTTAAATTCTGATTTTTATCATAAATTTCATTTATTGTAGATGCGATAGAAATACTAACATCCATTACTGCACCTAGTGACGCTATAAGTATTCCCGCGAATAGAATTCCTCCAACATTTATATGGGTCTTAGTTGCTAAAAATACTAATTCCTCAACTTCAGTCACATTATACCCTGATATTTTCGCAAAATATCCAAAAGCTGTAGCAAATACTCCTGCAATAATTACTCCACTAATCGTTCCTAAAATTGATGCTATTGTTTTTACACTTAAGCCAGCTATTAAATACATGGTAACTATAGTAGTTAAAATGCCTACAATAACTGCGCCTAAAAATGGGGAGTATCCTTTATATAACATTGGTATAAATAAAAATATAATACAGATAAATGTAAATATAAGTCCCACTGCCGATTTAAGTCCTTTTTTCCCTCCAATTGCCCATAATATTAGAATAAATAGTGCAACAAAGCCATATAAAATTGGTTCTCTATTATAACTATAAACAGAGGCTACATACTTATTACCTGATGTACTTATGGAAACAATGACCTTCATATTTTTCTTTGCAATCTGCGCCATAAAGATATCCTGAAAAACTAGTAGCATCTAATATTTTTCCTTTTTGTTTACCACTTAGCATTCTAACTTTTAAGTCTTGCTTGCCAACGCGTGACCCATCTTTTTGTATATTATCTTTTACAACATCTTCAACTACGGCTTTTTCAAATCCAGTGCCCTTTTGATTAACTAATTCAACTCTTTCCACTTGATTAAAAAAATATAAAAATACAAAAAATCCTAGAAATAATATCATTATAATTATTCTTCTAATATTAGTTGATCTATTACTAAATAGTTTTGAAAGCATAGTCCATATCCTCCAATTTTATATTGAAATTACAGGAGTATATGTCTATACTCCTGTAGATATTGATTAGTACTAATTTTAAGAAAATCTTAGTTTAAGGCACATTCAGTATGCTAGTCTATTTATTTTCATATGCCTTATATTTATTTTGATTCCTTACATCTTTTCTTTATATTTATTTTCTTTCTATTTATATAAATGAAGGCCGCTGCTGATGCGCCTGCAATAACTATAGTATACATACTAAAATTATCACCTGTTTTAACATTACTGACACCAGTTGCTAACTTTTCAGTACTACTATTACTAGTTGTTGATGGGCTTACTGTGCTTATTGGATTCACTGTAGTTTCTGTAGTATCTGAAGTTCCTGCTTTTACAGCATTCTCTTTAATAACTTTTGTCTTAAAATTTTGTAATTCTTCATTTAAATTTTCAACTGACCTATCTACTGTTGATTGATTAGCATCCTCTGAACCTAGAGTACTTTCAGCGGCTGTAATTGCTATTTTTAGCTTATCTTTTGCTTCAGAAGGATATTGTCCCCTATCGGTTCCTACAACTGCATTATCTAATGTAGATTTTGTACTATCTACTAAAGCTTTTAGCTCTGCTTTATCTCCTTTTGATTCAATACCATTAATACCTTCTTTTAAATTAGTATAAGCATCAGAAATTTCCTGTGAATTAGAAGCTGCTTTATCAGAAATTGTTTTTGCAACTGCCAATGTTTTTTCTAATTTACTAAAGGTTGAAGTAGTATAGGTGTCCTTAGAATTAATTTTTTCTTCGCCTGCAGCAATTAATTCATTTAAACTTGATTTATCAAGAGATTTTGTAATAGAAAAGGTATTATCAATCTTTTCTCCATTATCTGTTCTATAAGTATTTATTGTAAAACTTACTTCATCAACATCAATAGTAGAATAAGTTGGAACATCTTCTTGCCATCTATTAGCTATATAAGATTGTTTATGTTGTACTAAATCATAGTATTTACTACCAGATGCTGAGTTAGCTGTCATATATAATATACCTTTTGGATCCACTACGCTTCCATTTTGAAGAGTAACATCCTGTACTGCCTTAGAATCTTCAATGCTTGTTAAATAATCTTTATATTTTTGAGTTGTTTCTTTTCCTTCCAATGAAGAACTAAATTCTTCATCAAAATCATCGCCAGTAATCATTTTAGATTCATCTTTTGCTCCGCCTTTTAATATTAAAGATCTTGAATAAGTATGATCATGTCCCGTCAAAACAGCATCAATATGATTTTCTTCAAAAATAGGAATTAAATTATATCTTAGATTAACTACATCTGGCTCATTGGAATGTTCACCTGATCCATATATATCATGATGGATTGTTACTACACGCCATTTTGCATCTTTATTTTCACTAATAGCCTTTTCAATAAGTTCTTTGTGCTCTGCTATGTTTTTATTGTTAGTATTTAAAGTTATAAATAATGTATTACCATATGAATAATAGTAATCTCCACCTGCTTCTGTAGCTCCTAAAGTTGAGGCATTAGGATTATTAAAATGATATGTATAGTTTGAATTTTTTGAATCATGATTACCAATTGCCGTTGCAACAGGTAATGATTTCAATGCATTGGGACTTAAGTATCCTGCATATTCAATATCCTGCTCGTTATTCTTAGCACTTGTTGTTTGGATTTGATCTCCTACTGAAAGCATAAAACTTACATTTGGATGTACTTTTAATGCTGTATTTATAGTGTTGTTCCAGTTAAAACTATCATTTCTTACTGCAGCATCTTGACCCTGTGAACTACTTGTACCAGTGGCATTGTTACCACTAGAAGAACCTATTTGTGGATCTCCAATATATAAAAAGCTAAAACTCTTTGTGCTTTGAGTTTTATAAGGAGTAGCAGCACTCCAAGCACCATTTATTTGGTAACTGTAGTAATAAGTTGTGTTTTCTGCCAAACCTGTGGCAGTAGCTTTATTGGATTTATATGCATTAGTAGCTATATCCTTTGTAGTTACAGCGATCTCCTTTGCCTCACTCATATCTTGCTTTTTGCCAATTTTTAATTTAGGATTACCTTCACTATCTTTTGAGTACCATGCAAAGTTTAATTCGGTTGCGTTTTTTCCAGGCGTCAATGACATTTCTGTAGGATTATTTTTTATTGTGTCCCATGTTTTAACCCATTTATCCCAGGCTCCATTTTTTGCAGCTTCTGTTCGACTTGCCTCCGTCCATCCATCATTACTTGCTGCAATCGCAGTAATGCTTGTTGTAAATAATATAGTAGTGGTTAGTAATAGAACTACTATTCTTTTTAACATACTTATAGTCCCCCTTCATTGTATATACTAAAACTTTTCATCTAAAGTATAATTTATAAAAACGAATCTAGAAACTATTATTAAGGTGTTTTTACATTACAAGTCATTATTTTACATTGCTTAACTTTAAATTAACGATTCATCCAATAAAACATGTACATAAGTTATATAAAATAATTAAGAGTAAAAGTTTCTCAAAAAAATAAAAAATGGCTGGTTTTAAAAACTAATTAGTTTTCAAAACCAGCCATCTACTATTCATTTAAATCTATCTGTTCACCTGTTACTAGGTATATAGTCCATTCACAAATGTTCGTAGTATGATCTGCTATTCTCTCCAAGTATTTGCAAACAAATAAAAACTGTGTTATTTGATTTATTGTTTTAGGATTCTCCATCATCATTAGTAAGAATTCACTAAAAATCTGTTTATAAATAGCATCTATTTCATCATCTTTTTTGCATATGTCATAAGCACAATCAATATCACCTTTTATATAGGCATCAAGTGAAACTTTAAGCATTTCTTTAACTATATTTGCCATTTTAGGAATGTCTATTAACGGTTTTATATACTTATCAGTATTTAATCGTTTGGTTATTTTTGCTATATCTACAGCATGATCCGCTATTCTTTCAAGATCTGTTACAATCTTAGTAGCTGTAAATATATTTCTCAAGTCAACTGCTAAGGGCTGCTGCATTGCTATGAGTTTTATAGCTTTATTTTCAATTTCCTTTTGCATATCATCAATTATATCATCATTGTCAATTACACTTTGTGCTAATTGTATATCGTGATTAACTAAAGACTCTATGCATTGAAATATTTGTTTTTCAACCATACTTCCCATTCTCAAAAGGTCAGTATGCATTTCTTCTAAATGTAAGTCAAAGACTTTTCTTGGCATTGAAATCACCTCTTTTTATAAAATATTAATTTAATTTTGAAATTAATTCAAGCTTAAATTAAAATTCAATTACATAAATTTAACCAAATCTACCTGTAATATAATCTTCTGTTCTTTTATCCACTGGTTTATAAAATATACTTTCTGTTTTCCCATTTTCAATAACTTCCCCATTTAAGAAGAAAGCTGTATAATCTGAAATTCTTCCAGCTTGCTGCATATTATGGGTTACTATTATTACAGTATACTTCTTTTTTAATTCATCCATTAGTTCTTCAACTTTTAATGTAGATATTGGGTCTAGTGCTGAAGTAGGTTCATCCATAAGTAAAACTTCTGGCTCTACTGCCAAGGTTCTAGCTATACATAGCCTTTGCTGCTGACCTCCTGATAATCCTATTGCGCTTTGCTTTAGTCTATCCTTTGCTTCTTCCCAAAGTGCAGCACCCTTTAAACTTTTTTCTACAATTTCATCTAATTTACCCTTATTTCTTATGCCATGTATTCTTGGTCCATAGGCAATATTATCGTATATGGACATAGGAAAAGGATTTGCTTTTTGAAATACCATTCCTATTCTTTTTCTAAGTTGTATTTCATCATAGTCCTTATATATATTTTTATCCTCAAATAACACTTCTCCATCTATTCTTACAGATTCAATAAGATCATTCATTCTATTAATTGTTCTTAAGAATGTAGACTTTCCGCATCCTGAAGGGCCGATAAGTGCAGTTACAGAATTTTTTTCTATATCAAGACTAATATTTTTCAGTGCTTGAACATTTCCATAGTATAAATTTAAATTGTTAGTCTTAATTATACCCATTTTAGTTCCCCCTACTTTCCACTATAAGACTTATATATTTTATTTCCTATTATTCTTGCTAAAATATTAAATAGTAAAACCATTATTACCAATACTGCTGATGAACCTGTAGCTATTTTCCCAGCATCAGGAATCATACCCTCTGAATTTAATTTCCAAATATGAACAGCTAAAGTTTCTGCTGGTCTAAAAAGACTAAATGGTGATGATTTATCTATTAGACTTACATTACTATATTTCAAAATAGGTGCACTCATACCTGAAGTATATAAAAGTGCTGCTGCTTCTCCAAATATTCTACCTGCAGCTAAAATTATACCAGTTAATATTTGTGGCATTGCAGAGGGAAGTATTACTTTCTGTATAGTTTGCCATTGGGTTGCTCCAAGTCCAAGACTAGCTTCTTTTACTTTTGCCGAAGATGCTTTTATGGCATTTTCACTTACTCTTGTCATGGCTGGAAGGTTTATAACTGTTATAGCTAATGCTCCTGAAAGTAAGGTGTATCCCCAGTGGGTCATTGTTACAAAAACTAAAAGTCCAAACAAACCAACTACTATAGAAGGTAAAGATGCCATAGTTTCAATACATAGTCTAATTATCTCTAATACCTTTCCCTCTTTAGCATACTGTGACATGTATATACCAGCGCCTATTCCAATAGGTACAGTTATTATAAGTGATATAATTAACATATAGAATGAATTAAATAATTGTGGACCTATTCCACCACCCGCCTCAGCTATTTTAGGATTTCCAATTAAAAAGCTCAAGTTTAATGAATCCCTACCATTATAAATAATATATCCTATAAAACTTACTAAAAGTAAAACTATAAAAGCTGATATTATATATAATATTATAGTTGCTATTTTATCACAAGTCTTAGCTTTCATTATGCTTCACCCCTTCTTCCAATAAGTCTTATTAATACTATAAATATAAATGATATTACTAAAAGTATAAGTGCTATTGACCAAAGTGCATCATTCCACGGAGTATTGTCAACAGTATTAGATATACTCATAGTCAATATACTAGTTAAAGTAACTGTAGGTGATGTAAGATTATTAGCAAACTTTAATGTATTACCTATAACCATCTGAACAGCTAGTGCTTCTCCGAAGGCTCTAGCAATACCAAGTACAATACCTGTTAAAATTCCATTTTTACTTGCTGGAATAATAACTTTATAAATAGTTTGCCATCTAGTAGCACCTAAGCCATAAGAAGCCTCTATGTAATCTTTTGGTATAGTTTTTATTGCATCTGAAGATATGCTTGCAATTGTTGGCAGTATCATGATGCTAAGCACCAATATTCCCGCTATTAAACTAAAACCAACTCCACCACCTATTCTCTTAACAAAGGGAACTAGAACTAGAACTCCAACCCAGCCATATACAACTGATGGTATTCCTACAAATAATTCCAAAGATGGTTGAAGAATCCTCTTTCCTAATTTCGGTGATATTAAATTCATAAAAATTGCCAAAGCTATACTTATAGGAGCACTTATTACAACTGCACCAATAGATACCAGTGTGGAACCCACAATAAAAATTGCCGAACCAAATTCAGGTTTTTCAGAATCAGGTTTCCAACTAGAATTAAATAAAAAATGTGACAAAGAATAATGATCCTTTGTAAATATTCTTATTCCCTTGGAAGCAACAAAAAATATTATGGATAATGTCAATACTACTATTAATAATCCACAAAGTATAGAAAATCCTCTACCTAAATATTCTGTTCTAATTTTTTTCCAAATACTTCTTTTATCCATGTAATCAACCTCAAATAATTTAATTTTACAATACATTAGACCGGCTACTATGCAGCCAGTCTAAAATATCTACTATTTTACTTTCATATCACTAGTAGCTATATATCCTAATTTTTCAATTAAAGCTTTATTATCACTGCTAACAATATAGTCAATAAAAGCTTTAGATATTCCTTTAGGTTCTCCCTTTGTATACATATGTTCATAAGACCAGAAAGGATATTTTCCTTCAGTTATGTTTTCCTTTGATGAATCAACATTGTCTATTTTTACTTCCTTTATATCTTGTTTAACATCCTCAGTTAAATAAGATAAAGCCAAATAACTTATACTTCCTGATGTTTTTGACATAGCTGTCTTAACTGCACCATTTGAATCTTGAGTAGTTCCTATATCGTCCTTTTCTTTAGTTCCATCTAACACTGTCTTTGTAAATGTAGCTCTAGTACCAGAACCACTTGTTCTATGAACCACATTTATAGGTAAATTCTTTCCACCAACTTGATTCCAATTTGTCACTTTACCTGTAAATATATCTTTAATTTGAGCCTTTGTCAAGTTAGTAACGTCTACATCTTTACTAGTAACTACAGCAAATCCTATAACACAAACCTTGTGATCTGTTAGAGTTTTAGCAGTAGTTGCGTCTAGTTTTTCTTCTGCAAAAATATCTGAATTTCCGATATCCACTGCACCTTGGCTTACCTGTGTTAATCCAGTACCACTACCTCCACCTTGTACATTTACTGTTGCATCTGGATTCTTTTGTTTAAATCCGTCTACTGCTTTTTCTGCTAAAGGCTGAAGCGCTGTAGATCCTGAAATTGTTATAGACCCTGAAACTCCTTGTGATGATCCTGTTGAATTTTCACTAGCATTATTTGAAGATGCACTCTTTCCACAACCTACAAACAATCCAGCTAGTAGTGTAATAGCCATTGCTGTTACCACAAATTTGAGCTTTTTACTTTTCATAAAGGTTCCTCCATTCAAACTATAAAAAATATTGTTTTCATTTACCTTACAAAAATAATATTATCAAATGAAAGTTAATCTAATATTATACATATGTTAATAAAATTTAACATTCCAATTTTATACATTAAATTTGTTAATACTTACAACAATATTTTCAGTGTTTTTTTCCATTGTATTTATAATAGTATTCATGTTTTTTGTACCATCATATTGCTCTGATACTACTTGTTTTACTACTTCTATAGAGGTATTAAAATCTTCATAGGCTTCTTTAACTTCATTTAGTTTTTCATATACAGAATCATTTTCACTATTTAATGTTTTTATATTTTCATTTGTCTCATCTATATAATTTACTATATATTCTGTAGAATTTAGCATATTATTATAGTTGTCTATAGTATTTTTAACAAATTTAGACTGAACTAATGTGGCCTCCTTTGCACTTTGTATTTTTATTTGTGCCATATTCATATCTAGATTTAATGATTCTACAATTTGATCTATTTTATTCATTTGTAAAAAAATATTTTGAGATAATTTTTTTATCTCTACTGCTACTACATTAAATGCCCTGCCCATTTCTCCATATCTAGCAGCTTCTATAGAAGCATTCAGAGAAAGTATATGCGTTTGCTTTGATATATTTGTTACTGCTTCAACAATACAGGCTATATTTTTTAAGTTGTTATTTAATTTCTTAAAAGAATCAGTGGCATCGTCCATTCTTTTATTTGACTCTACATTAACATTTTTCAATTCATCTATAGTATGAATTCCCTGTTTATTTATTTTCTTAATATTAATAGCTTCCTTCAAAACCTTTTCGGACTCAGTTTTAATATTTAGAAGTTTATTCTTTATTTTGCTAAAGGAATTAAAACTCCACTCTATGGCATTAGAAATTTTCATAGTATCCTCCGCAATATTTTCTGTACTTTCATTTATAATTTTCATTCCTGTAATAGTATCTTTCTGAGCAATTTTTACTATATTATTTATATTTATAAGACTACCCATACATTTCTTTATTTCAAGCAAAAGATTTTTTAAATTGAATGTCATATTATTAAAACTCAAAGTAAGTTTACCTACTTCATCTTTAGATTTTATTTCATTTACTATGGTGAGATTTCCTTTAGATATTTCATAAGTATTTCTAATTAACAAGTTCATAGGTTCAAAGATTCTTTTTATAATTATATTTAACAATAGAGTTACAATTATAATCAAGATAAAACTTAAAATTATTATGGTAATACCTAAAGTTTTAGGTGCACTGTTAATTTCATTTTCATTAACAGTGAGAACTATAAGTGATTTTAATTCAGGTATACTTGTACAATTAGCATAATATTTATTATTTTCATAGGAGTACTCCAAGTATTTTGAATTTCTATTATTTAAAAAATTTTTATTTTGGGACAAATTATATATAGGTTTAATATCAACTTTTTTATTAATATTATTTTTAATGGGACTATATATAGTATTTTGTTTTTCATCTACAATAAATACATATCCTGAATTTAAAAATTTAAATTTATCAAATTTAGATGAAAAATAATCTGTAAAAACATTTTTCCCAACAACTCCTATTACATTTCCGCTGCTATCCTTTACTGGCTCTACAAATGTAACTACTGGCTTCACAGATATTATGGAAGTGTATACTGTACTCATAACTTTATTTCCTTTAAGCGCTTGACCCATATAATCATTATTGCTTAAATCAAATCTTAAAAAATCATCATTACTACAAGTAATAATAATTCCATTCTTGTCTGCCACAAATATATTTTCATCATATTTATTTGTAGATGCATACTGTTTAAGCTTATTTCTCACATCCTCTATATCTTTACTGTTATTTTTTTGAAAATTGTCTTTTGAGTTGCCTATACTCAAAGTAAGTCTTTTTACATCACTATCAGCAGAAATTTTTTCAACATCACTATTCTGTACTAATATAAGGCTATCAAAATTATTGCTTATTTCCTCAGATATAATTTTCATATTTTCTCTACTCATGTTAAGCATTTTATTGTAGCTTATACCGTATATAATTCCACCAACTATTATCATGGTTACTATAATAAATAAAGATACAATTCCTATTATTTTTAGAGATATAGAATTTTCTAATATGGTATTCTTTTTAAAAATTTTTCTATCTTTCTTTATTACATCTTTAATTTCTTTCAAATTGTAATTACCATTTATTTTACTTAATATATAATTTTTACATTTTAGTATGGCTTTAAAATTGGTAAAACTTCTCTTCATATAAAATTCTCCTTTAATCTTTAGTTATATATTTAGATATTAACCTATTTATGTTAATATCTTTTTAACTATTGTTAATTAAAGGTTAATTATTAAATATAATATAATATAAAAAAGATGGATTTTACACCATCTTCTTATAAGGAAGTCTAATAATAAATTTACTTCCCTTTCCCAATTCACTTTTAACTTCAATAGTTCCACCAAAATTCAAAACTATATGTTTTACAATAGCAAGGCCAAGACCTGTACCACCCTTTGCCCTAGAACGTGCTTTATCAACTCTATAGAATCTTTCAAACAATCTTTTTATGTGTTCTTCAGATATTCCAAGTCCTGTATCCTCTATACATATAACACAAATATTATTTTTCAATTTTGCTTCTATAAATACGCTGTCATTATCTTCAGAATATTTTATTGCATTATCAATCAAATTAATTATCATCTGCTTGAATCTATCCTTATCCCCCGAAAGTTCTATATGTTGATTTTCTGTAATAGTCATTACTATATTTTTACTCTGTGCTGTGTTTATTAATAAATTGAATACATTATTTATAACTTCATCTATATAAAAAATTTCCTGCTTCATTTCTTTTTGTACTTCTATATTTGACAAACTTAAAATATCATTTATAAGTCGGGTTAATCTTTCTGCTTCTTCATCAATTATATCTAAAAATTGTTCTTTCTTTTTAGTATCTTCAACAAATCTCAGAGTTTCTGTAAATCCCTTTATTGATGTCAAAGGAGTTTTTAATTCATGAGATACATTAGCTACAAATTGAGATCTCATATTTTCAAGTTTTCTAATATCAGTTATATCTTGAAATACCGCTACCTTACCAATATTTTTTTCCTGATTAAGTATATCCGTAGTCTTGATTCTAATAACTTTTTCTTTAGGCCATAATATTTTTATTTCTTTAAATCCGCTAGCATCGGATTTAAAGAGCTCCTCTATCTCAAAATCTCTAATACTATTTATAAGATTTTCACCAATTATATCTCCATCTATACCAAATAGCATTTTAGCATAGGGATTAACCATAATAACCCTATAATTTTTATCTATGGCAATGACTCCACTTTCCATACTCTTTAGTATGGCTTCCATTCTATTTTGCCTATATAGAGAATCCTTCATGGTTGCATTTAACTTCTCTGCCATATTATTAAACTTTTTTCCTATACTTCCAAGTTCGTCATCTGAATCAATCATAATATTCTTCTTAATTTCGCCCTTATCTACCATCTCAGTAATTGTTTCTAGCTCTCTTATTGGCTTTATGATTGTATTAGATAACTTTTTTACAAACCATATAGATATTACAAAAGTTGTTAATACCATAAATAAATAATATTCTATATATTCACTTTCTAATGTATTTATAAACTTTAAAGATTGTGAACTTCTTATAATGTAACCATTATACTTTATAGCTGAATACATAACATTTTTATTGTATGTACTACTATATCTTATGGCATGTGATTCATTATTTTTTTTGCCTCTTCTATTTCAAAGTAATTACTATTAACCAAGGATTCCTTAAAATCTTTATCTGAATTAAAGATAACCTTATTGGATTTATCTATTACTGTTACACTTATATCTGAGTTAATATATTCTCTATTTAAAATATTATTCAGATTACTAATATCTAGCATCTTAATAATAGATCTATTATTATTTTTAAGGTTACTTTTTATGTTTTGTTCATATTGATAGTTAACAACTGATATAAAAATTATAGTTACCAGTATTAACATAAAAAATATAGTGCTTAAAGTATAAATTATAAGTTTCTTTCTCATTTTATTCACCATTGTAGTTGAATTTATATCCAATTCCCCTAATAGTTTCAATGTATTTAGGGTTTTTATCATCATCTTCAACTTTTTGTCTTAGATGTCTTATATGTACATCCACGGTTCTTGTTTCTCCCATATACTCATATCCCCACACCTTATCCAGTAAAAAGTCTCTAGTCATTACTATACCCTTATTTTTTATAAGAATTTGAAGTAATTCAAATTCTTTTAATGTTAATTCTATTTTTTCTCCATTTTTTATAATTTCATGTTTTTGAAAATCTATATTTATGTTGGCAATAGTATATGTATCATCAGAATATTGAGTTTTTGCTCTTCTTAGTATAGCCTTTACTCTTGCTAGCATCTCTCTTATAGAAAAAGGTTTAGTTATATAATCATCTGCACCAAGTTCTAATCCAAGTATTTTATCAATTTCCTCACTTTTAGCTGTAATCATAATTACAGGCATTCCAGAAATAGATGGATCTTTTCTTATCTCTCTACAAACATCATAGCCATCAAGTCCTGGAATCATTAAATCTAACAATAGCAGTTGAGGAGCCTCACTTTTAGCAAGTTTAACAGCTTCATTGCCATTGCTAGCACTTATTACTTTATAACCACTATTCTCTAAATTAAACTTTATTAATTCTACAATGTGTTCTTCATCATCTACAACTAAAATTTTTTCTCCAGCCATAAAAACTATACCTCCAATATTATGCTTTCATATATATAAAAGAATACAACCTTCCATAATTAATTTTTTGTTTTCTATATGAAAAAAGTTCATATTCTTCATTGCAAAATGTACAAATATTTAAAGTTTTTATATTATTCTTAGGTACTCCAACATTTTCAAGTTGTTTTAATATACATGCTTCTAAATCAAGTTTTCCATTAATATAAAAATTTATGTCCTTATATATGTTCTTTTTATAAAATTGCTCAGCTACATCCTTTCCAAATTCATAGCAGCATTTTTTATTATGAGGTCCTATATATACCTTTATATCATTAATATCCACAGAATAAACATCTATAATCTTTTCTATTGTCTTTTGCACAATTTCAAGAAATGTACCCTTCCAGCCACTATGCACTGCTGCTAGTATTGATTTAGTTTTACTGTAAATCAATACAGGTACACAGTCTGCAGTAAATACACCAATAGCAACATTAGGCTTGTCTGTAATAATGGCATCACCCGTATGGACAACTCCATCGTATATATATACATTGTCACTATGGGTTTGTTTAAGATATCCTACTTCATTTACAGAAAACCACTTTTTTATGTTTTCCAAATTATCTAATCCCTTAGAAGTTGACATATTGAAATCGAGATTATTCTTTGCAGTAGAAAAATTAATTTCTATATTATCGTCTTTAAAGTTTATAAACTCATAATCATCAATTATACTTTTCATTCTACACCTCTATTTTAACATAGATAAAATTCCTAAAATCCAAAATTAATATTATTAACATGAATTTAACAGACGAATATCCTATTTAGATTTTTTATTTGTTAGAAGATGACTTATCTCTTCCATGAAAGTATTAATATCCTTGAATTGCCTGTATACTGATGCAAATCTAACATAAGAAACTTCATCTACTTCCTTTAATTTTTCCATAATTACTTCGCCAATCAAATCTGATTTTATTTCTGTAAGCATTTCATTGCTCAAATTCTTCTCTACTTCAATTGCAATATCTTCTATTTGCTTTCTAGAAACTGGTCTTTTTTGACATGCCTTTATAAGCCCATTAATTATTTTTGATTTATCAAAAAATTCTCTGCTAGAGTCTTTTTTTATTACGAGAATTGGGATATCTTCAATTTTTTCATAAGTAGTATATCTCTTATTACACTGTAAACATTCTCTTCTTCTTCTAATAGCCATATTATCTTCTGTAGACCTAGAATCAATAACTTTGCTATCTTCAAATCCGCAAAATGGGCATTTCAATGTCTTCACATCCTTTGTATAGATAATAACTATATTATACACTTAAATTCCTAACATCTTCAATCATTATTATATAGTATGTCCGTGCCATCTATCAAAATAACATCTACACCTATTTTAGTTATCTTTGCCCATGGAATTTCTATATCATTATTTTTTGAAAACCATCCAGTACTTTGATTTGGAACTAAAACAGAAATAACCTTGTAATTGTTACAATCTACAACTAAATCTTTTATATAACCAAGTTTACAACCGGTATTTATATCTATTATTTCCATTGATCTTAAACTATTTAAAGAATACATAGTAGACTCCATAATTATCCCCCCCTATATCAAAAACTATTAGGCATGTGAAAATAAATAACAAGTGAAAGATGCGACGTATATTTTGAATTATACAAGGAAACAGGTTCTGATGATAGTGGTGCTATCAGAAGGTTCTGTTGACGTAGTAGGATTCAAAATAGACTAGCATACTGACTAGTTATTTATTTGAATATGCCTTATACTAAAATTATATTATATAAATTCAATATAATTACCCTATTATTATTAAATTTTATAATTTATATAAACTGAGTAGTATAAACAAGCTTCTATTTATTAGGATTTATTGATATTTATGAAAATAGAAAAATCGCTATTACTTTTATTTCATAGCGATTTTAAACATGCTTGAGTAAAGGATAAGCCATTATAGTACATTTGACCTATTATTTTACTTTCACGTACCTTTTATCGATACTTACACAGTTTTATACGTATTTTCTCATATGTCTTAAAGCTGTTTTTTCTAGTCTTGAAACTTGAGCTTGAGATATTCCTATTTCATCCGCTACTTCCATTTGCGTTCTTCCATCAAAAAACCTCATATTTAATATAAGTTTTTCTCTATCATTTAATTTTTTCATAGCTTCTTTTATGGATATATTTTCAAGCCAACTATCATCTAGATTCTTGCTATCACTAATTTGATCCATTACATATATGGCATCTCCTCCATCATGATATATAGGTTCAAATAAAGATATAGGATCCTGAATAGCATCTAATGCAAATATAACATCTTCTCTTGGAACTTTAAGTTCATTTGCAATCTGAGAAACTGTAGGTTCCTTGTTATTCTCGCCAATAAGTTTATCTCTCACTTGCAAGGCTCTATAGGCAATATCCCTTAGCGATCTGCTCACTCTTATAGAATTATTGTCTCTCAAATATCTTCTTATCTCACCTATTATCATGGGAACTGCATATGTAGAGAACTTAACATTTTGGCCTAAATCAAAGTTATCTATTGATTTTATTAATCCAATGCATCCAACTTGGAATAAATCATCTGGATTTTCTCCACGATTATTAAATCTTTGTATAACACTTAATACTAACCTTAAATTTCCTCTTATGAATTTTTCTCTACAACTTATATCGCCATTTTTCATTCGCAGCAATAATTCTCTCATTTCTTTTTCCTTTAACACTGGAAGTTTTGAGGTATTAACACCGCATATTTCTACTTTATTGATCATCAATATCATCAGCCCCTTTAGAATAATAGCATTTAAATTATTCCCTCGGGAAACTAATTTTATACTCAAGACAACCTTACAACATTTTTTTAATTTCTTTTTTTAATCTTTTTATAATTCTCTTCTCAAGTCTAGAAATATAGGACTGAGAAATACCAAGCATGTCTGCAACCTCCTTTTGAGTTTTCTCTCCTTTACCATTAAGACCATATCTGAGTTCAACTATTTCTTTTTCCCTAATTGTTAATTTCTTCATTGCTAGTATTAATAATTGCTTATCCACTTCATCTTCAATTAAGTTATATACAGCATCATTTTCTGTGCCAAGTATATCTGACAACAAAAGTTCATTTCCATCCCAATCAATATTAAGAGGTTCATAAAATGATATTTCAGATTTAACCTTACTATTTCTTCTTAAATACATTAATATTTCATTCTCAATGCACCTAGATGCATAAGTAGCAAGTTTGATTTTCTTATCAGGATTGAATGTATTTACAGCCTTTATTAATCCAATTGTCCCTACAGAAATTAGATCTTCAATACCTACTCCTGTATTTTCAAATTTTCTAGCTATATAAACAACTAACCTAAGATTTCTTTCAATAAGAGTAGATCTTACACTTTCATCACCACCTACTAATTTATTTACTAAATCACTTTCTTCGTCTTTAGTAAGCGGTGGTGGAAGTGCATCATTTCCTCCAATATACATTACTTTCTTCGCAAAAATCTTAAACTTTACTAGTATTCTATTAAACAATACACTTAACCACATAACTTTTCCCCCAATACTAAATAATTCCTCTAGATAATAAAGCATTATAATCATTTAAGTCACTGAGCTTAGTATCGCAAACAGCAACAATTAATTCAGTTTTTTCAAGAACATTATTTTTATAAATATTTACATTCTTTGCCTTAAAGCCCTTTAGAAAACCACCGGATCCGCTAACAACTTTAAATGGTATGTAGAACATTTCTTTTTCTTTTATATTTATGTCATATAAAATCTCTTTTTCTACAATCATAACAGGAAGATTGGTTAATGGCTCTCTTAGTTCATTGCCAGTATCCAAAAATGCCTTTACTCTCTTCTTCTTTTCATCAAACACTATATCAACATCATAAATAAAATTTACAATTTCCTTTCGGTCTTTAACAAAAACAACAATTCTATGAATAACCATATATAAAAGCATCATTGTGCCTAAAATGTACTTATAAGAAAATGTAGGCATATTATCGAAAGTTAAACCTTTACTAAAATAAAATTCTATAAAAATACATAAACCTGCGGTCATCATGGTATACAAAATAAATATAACTGATGCTTTAATATTAAATAATAAATTAGTTTTTCTAAAAGTTACTAATATCATTATTATGGCAACAGATAGTTTCAAAATTATAGAAGATAAAAATTTAGGAACAGGATAGATCATAGTTAAAACATACAAACTTCCCAAGAAACCAGCTATAAATAAATATCTTAATTTAACTTTTATCTTCAGAGTTTGAGAAGTTATATACAGTAAAAATATATTGACAATTAAATTCTCAATTATAAGTACATCTAAAAATACAATCATATTAGTCCCCCTTTTAAGATTTATTATATATCTTAATTCTATAAAATTTTGTCACTTTGTAATTCCTAAACATGATTTTTTATTTCTTAAATGTGTCATGTTATAGTAAATAACATCAATTAAATTCATTCTAATACAAAAAATTTTAAGAAAAATAAACTATAATAAAAAAAGAGGTTACACCTATATAAAACTTGAAATAATTCATAGGTATAATCTCTTTTGGGTTAGCAAATAAATCTATTTCTTTATTAATTAACATAAAAAACACTGCTTCATTTTTAGAAATTTTTTCTAAAATGTGCAGTGTTTTTTCTTATAATTTTCCCTTGTGTTGCCTTCTAAGAAAAGCAGGGACATCTAAATCATCTTGTTTAAGCTTTGCTGAATAATCTACTGTACTGGCAACTTCTTGTTCAGGTTTTTTTATATCTTCTTTTACATTGTTTATAAATGTACTTTCAGTTTTATCACTTTCAAAACCTGTAGCAATTACAGTTATTCTCAATTCATCTTTTAAATTTTCATCAATAACCGCACCAAAAATTATGTTTGCATCAGGATCTGCAGCTTCTTGAACAATCTGTGCAGCTTCATTTATTTCAAGTAGTCCAAGGTCTTCTCCACCAGTTACATTAAGTAATACCCCTGTTGCTCCAACAATTGAAGTTTCAAGTAGCGGACTTGATATAGCTTCCTTTGCCGCATCAGAAGCCCTTGTATCACCAGCACCAGATCCAACCCCCATATGAGCAAGTCCCTTATCAAGCATTACAGTTCTAACATCCGCAAAGTCAAGGTTAACTAATCCAGGTATTGTTATAAGATCTGATATACCTTGCACACCTTGTCTTAAAACATCATCAGCAAATTTAAATGACTCAACTAAAGTAGTCTTTTTATCTACAATTGAAAGAAGTCTCTCATTTGGAATAGTTACTAAAGTATCTACTCTTTCCTTTAAACTTTTTATTCCACTTTCAGCATGAATCATTCTCTTTCTTCCCTCAAAAGGAAATGGTTTTGTTACAACTCCAACTGTAAGTATCCCCATAGATTTTGCTATTTCAGCAACTATCGGTGCAGCACCAGTACCGGTTCCACCACCCATACCGGCTGTTATAAATACCATATCTGCCCCCTTAATAGCTTCTGATATTTCATCCTTACTTTCTTCTGCTGCTTTTTGACCTATTTCAGGATTTGCACCTGCTCCAAGACCTTTTGTAAGCTTATCTCCTATTTGTATTTTTTGCGAAGCTTGTGAAAGAGCCAAAGCTTGCTTATCTGTATTTATAGCAATAAATTCTACATTCTTAAGCCCCTCTATAATCATCCTATTAACAGCGTTGTTTCCTCCGCCACCACATCCTATAACTTTTATCTGCGCAAATTGTTGAACATCAACATCAAAATCAAGCACAATATTACCTCCTCATTAGAAAAAATCCGCAAGAAAATTTCTCACTTTTGATAAAACACTTGTATCTTCATAGCTTTTTTTATTACTCTTATTCCAAATACCATCATTTTCTGTTTCTTCATGATAATTATTTAATGTTTCACCTTGTTTAAAAATATCTGAGGCATCCTTTACAATACCAACTGCTGCAGCATATATTGGATTAGCAGCACCTACATATTTAGGTGAACCAATTCTAACAGGTTTTTTTAATATACTTTTTGATAAATCTATAACTCCTTTAATTGATGAAATTCCTCCACCTACAAATACAACATCTGTAATTTCTTCAAAATGGCCACTTTTAATTATCTCATTTCGTGTAAGTGTTATAAGTTCTTCAACTCTGGCCTCTATGATTTCTTTTAAGAAATTATAGTTTACTGTTATATCTTCATTATAAGAAGACTTAATATCAAAATCCCCTTTTCCTGAATCTATAGCACTATCTAACAAATTAGCATATTTAATCTTAAACTTTTCCGCTTCACTTAATGGTATCTTGAGACCTAATGATATATCGTTAGTTATACTATTACCACCTAATGGTATTATTGATGTAAAACATACATTATCATTTTTTATTATAGTTATATCTATTATCTCAGCGCCTACATCTACTAGTGCAACTCCCATTTCTCTTTCTTCTTGCATTAATACTACTTTAGCAGTTGCTTTTGGTTGAAGACAAATACCATTTACTTCAATTCCAGCTTTGTTAACACTTTTAATTAGATTATTAACTATAGTAGTTTGTGCTACAAGGACTTCTGCTTCTACTTCTAATCTAAGACCGCTCATTCCCACAGGATCCTTGATATTATCATATCCATCAATAATAAATTGTTGTGGCTCAATACCTATAATTTCCTTATCAGATGAAACTGATATAAGTTTAGCCGCTTCTAAAACTCTATCAACATCGTTCTTTCTTATTTCTCTATCTTCAGAAGATATTGCAACTATTCCAGTATTATGTACAAGTTCACTTATTCCTCCAGGAAGCGAAATATAAGCTTGCTTAATTTCAACATCAACCATTCTTTCAAGCTTTCTTACACATTCCTTTATGGATTCTGCTGAATTGTCAATATCAACTACAACAGCTTTTTTTAATCCACGACAAGCAACAGATGTAACGCCTAGTATTGTAAGTTCCCCGTTTTTATTAAATCTACCTATGGCCGAACAAATTTTTGAAGACCCGATATCTATTCCTACTAAATAATCATTCATACAGTTTCCCCCCCTATAAGAGAACCCTTCCTTTATTTATATTCAACATATAATATGTTTTTCCTCTTTTTTTATTTATTTTTTTAATTTTATCCCGTTACTAATAATTATCACTGAATATCACTTAGTGGAAATTTGTACTTCTACTAAGTTTAGATAAATTATACATATACATATCCCTTACTCATTTCAGGTACAAGAAGAAATTGCTTTTTTCTATTTAGAGCTATGAAGCATTAAATTAACTAGTCATAGAATAAAATAAAAAGAGGCAAGTATTAGCTGACCTCTCCTATTCCCTAATTTACTTTTTCAAAATCATTTATATCCACACTTCGCGTATGTAATGTATGACTCCATTCCTTATCATTTTTATTTAAGATTCCTTGGATAGATATAGGCAACCAAGTTATAGCATAAATAGGTAATATAATATAATATAATAATATTTTCAAATTAAATTTTCTATCAAGAATTAATAAGAAAGGTGTGTATAAATACATTACCAATGCCATTGCTCCTGTTAATGTAGTAAACAAACCACCATTTGAATTATTTACCAGGGGCTGTACATTAAATAGGAAAGCATATGCACTTAAAAACATTTTACCTAGTCCTATCACTGTTGATATACCCATTAGAATAAACAAAACAGGTTGTATGGTATAAATTGCACAATCAATAGCTGTAAAATTTCTTTCTAGTATACCTTTTTTTAAGAGCTTTAAGAAATATCTTCCTGAAACATCTGCATAACCTTGCATCCATCTCTTTCTTTGATTCCAGGACTGACCTAATGTAAGTGGCTTTTCGTCATATACTACTGCATCGTAAGCAAAGCCTACCTTGTAACCATTACTTACCAATTTACAAGTAAACTCTAAATCTTCTGTTAGACACGTTGCCCCCCAACCTAGTTTTTCAAGCATTTTTGTATCAATACAACAGCCTGTTCCACCTAGTTGGCTTGAAATTCCTATGTTACTTCTAGAAAATTGAAACATTCTATTGTTTACCCAGAATGATATAGAGTAACTTCCAGTAATCCAAGTGTCCTCCGGATTCTTACTATCTAAATAACCTTGAACTACTTTGTATCCTTCACAAAGTTTTTTGTTCATTTCATTTAAAAAGTTTTTAGATGCTATATTATCTGCGTCAAAAATAACCACTGCATCATAATTCTTTTTCATCTTAAATATTTTGCTAAACATCCACTCTAATGCAAAACCTTTTCCTCTTTTTCCCTTGCTAAATCTTTCATAAACTAAAGCACCATTTTTTCTTGCCCTTTTTGCTGTATTATCAGTACAATTATCTGCAATTACAAATGTATCATACATTTCTCTAGGATAATCTAATCTATTCAGACTAACAACTATATCACTGATTACAGCTTCTTCATTGTGAGCAGCCACTATTAATGCAAAACTCTTTTTAGGCTTTATTGGAACAGACTTTTTCTTCTTGTAAAAACCAAATAAAGAAATGAATAGACAATATACAGAAAAAATAAAAACAAAACCTGTTAAGGCTCGTGAACCAATAACAATTATATTTTTTAGTTCATTCACTATGTATCCCCCCTGAACAAAGTTATTTTAGCACAAATTTTTTTTAAATACTATAAAAAATGATAAATTTTTTTTTAATATACCAATATTATGATTCATACCATTAATAACTATTATATCCACTTTCATTTATATTTAAAATAATTTTTTAAAATTAAGTACAATATTTTTTATATTTATTAAATAATCAATGTAAAATCCAATATAATTATGATATTAAAACATTAATAATTTAGTAATTAATTCTCTATCCATACTGTAAGTTAATGCAGATTCCCCTGATATAATTCCTTTTTTGTACATTTCAACTAAAGCCATATCCATAGTTTTCATACCATACTTGTTTCCTGTTTGTATAAGTGATTGCAATTGATGTGTTTTTCCTTCCCTTATTAGATTTTGTATTGCAGGAGTACTAATCATTACTTCAAGTGCTGCCCTTCTTCCTTGATTATCTTCCGTTGGTATTAATTGCTGAGATATTATTCCCTTTAATACTGCTGCAAGTTGAATTTTAATTTGCTGCTGTTGAAAAGGAGGAAATACATCTATTACTCTATCTATAGTTTTAGCTGCACCTATTGTATGTAAAGTTGAGAAAACAAGGTGTCCTGTTTCAGCTGCTGTAATAGCTATAGATATTGTTTCAAGATCTCTCATCTCTCCAATCAATATAACATCTGGATCTTCTCTTAAAATAGCCCTCAATGCAGATGCATAACTATGACTATCCCTTCCTATCTCTCTTTGGTTTATAATTGACTTCTTATGTTTATGCATATATTCAATTGGATCCTCTAAAGTTATTATGTGTGCCTTTCTATTGTAGTTAATTTCATTTATCATAGCTGCAAGAGTTGTACTTTTACCACTTCCCGTAGGCCCTGTAACTAAAATCAATCCCCTTTGTACTTCTATAATATCGTTTATAACTTTTGGGAAATTTAATTTTTTTAGTTCTGGTATTTTTAAACCTACATTTCTAATTGCCATAGCATCACTGCCTCTTTGCTTATACACATTGACTCTGAATCGTCCTATACCTGCCACCGAATATGATAAGTCTATTTCTCCTTCTTCACAGTATTTTTCAAATTTAGATTCCAGTAATTCTCTTGCATACTTTTCTGTATCCTTTGGAAGCAGCTTGTCTTCATCAATAACATTAAGTTCACCATTTACTCTTATAACTGGTGGTACTCCAACTGTTATATGCAAATCTGATGCTTTTTGATCTAATGTTAATTTTAATAGTTCATGTAATTTTTTCAAATTTAGTCCTCCGTTATTTATCTTCAGTTTTTTTGTATAAATCACCAAACTCATTTCGATACTATATATAATACTAATTATATACTAAAATTAGTTTTTATCAAAAAAATTAAGGATTAATTCTAATAATCCTTAATAATTATAGTGTTAACTATCTGTAACATTTAATTGGCGATTCAATTTCTTTAATGCTCTTTTCTCAATTCTAGACACATAAGATCTTGAAATTCCAAGTAAACTTGCTATTTCTCTTTGTGTTTTTGATCTTCCATCTTTTAATCCATATCTCATTAAAATAATTAACCGTTCTCTTCCCTTTAAACAATTGTCTATTTCCTCATAAAGTTTTTTTACTTGAATCCTATTTTCTACAATTTCTACAACAGAATCTTCTTCACTACTTAGTATATCCATTAATGATATTTCATTACCCTCTTTATCTACACCAATTGGATCCTGAAGATACACTTCTCCTTTAGTTTTTTTGTTATTTCTTATTAACATTAATATTTCATTCTCAATACACCTAGCTGCATATGTTGCAAGTCTAGTTCCCTTAGATCCATTATAGGAATCTATAGCTTTTATAAGTCCCACCGTTCCTATAGATATCAAGTCATCAGAATCTTTCCCTGAATATGAATATTTTTTTACAATGTGAGCAACTAATCTTAAATTTCTTTCTACTAAGATACCTTTGGCAATATGATCTCCCTCTTTTAACTTAGTTAGGTAATATTTTTCCTCATCCTCTGTTAACGGCTTTGGAAATGAAGCACCATTTCCAACATAAGCTGTCAAGAATGTAATACTACCAAACACATTTAATAAACAATATATTATAAACACAGAGATGCCCCTCCCAACAGTGCTTATTAATATATTATGTTTATTAATAGAAAAAGTGCCTGTACCATTAACTATTTATTAAGTTCTTCTACTTATTAAGTTCTTCTACTATTCTTTTAAATACTGGTACCGCCGTGATTCCTGCTTCTTCACTATTTTGTATATCTGGAACCTGCACTACGGCAGAGTAATATTTATCTTTTATTTTAAAAAAACCAACAAACCATCCATCTACATGCTTTTCTTTTTCAATCCTAGTCGAAGTTCCTGTTTTACCACCTATATCATTATTGGATACATAAGCTAAATGAGCCGTACCCTTTTTATCTAATACTACTTGCCTCATTTGCTCTTTCATAATATTGGCAGTATTTGTACTAAATACATTTTTTCTTATAGTTTCCGGAGTATGGACTACTTTCTCATTTTCATCCACATATCCTTCTACAATATTAGGTTTAACATATGTTCCATTATTAATAACTGTATTGGGAAGACTTAGTGCTTCCAGTGGAGTAATTCTAAACTTCTGTCCTATAGACATAAGACTTATATCCCCTACAGAATTAGGATCTAATTTAGGTATTCCATACTGTTCATAGTTTAAATCTAATACTTTATCCAAAAGCCCTTGTGCTTTAGCATATTTGTATATATTATTATATCCTGTAAGATTTCCCATTTTCATAAATGCCTCATTAGAAGATACAATAAACGCTTCACTTGCCGTATAACTTCCTGTTTTTCCTTCTTGATTATATTTACCAGTATCTTGAAATTTCTGTGTAGTAGTTATACTATTACTTTCTAATGCCGCTTCTTCTACTACAATTTTGAATATTGACCCGGGGAAAAGATATCCATCCTCTACTCCTGCATTTACATTACCTTTATTTAAATTTTTTTGAGTTAGTACTCTTATTTTACCTGTATCACTTTCCATAACAACAGCACTAATTTGATTGTAATTTTTGAATTCATCTTCCTGTAGAATGTTATTAACTTTATCATTCATTTCTTTATCAATTGTTAATTTAACATTTACAGAATGGTCATTTTTTACATCTTTAATATTAGTAAGATTTCCATATACATCTCTTTGAAAAGCTTTTTGGTTATAGTTATTATTCTTTAATCTATTTGCAATTTCATACTCTAAAGAATTTTTGTCCTTGTTGTTGTTATTATTGTCTTTAGAATTAGTTATGATATTACTTATATCTGCAGCTTGACTACGATCAACTTTATAATATACATAAGAATAAAATCCATTTACGTCTTTAATATTTTTTATTTTATTGTATGTATCCTCATCAATCTTCCAATATAATTTTTGATTTTCAGTTTTAATGGTATCATTAAATAAATCATAATCTTTATTATAGCTCCTCAAAGTATAGGTTAAAGCCCTAAGATTGTACAAATTACTATCACTATTATTTTTAAGAAAAATATAGGGATTTATTACTGCATAGTATTCCTGTTGATACTTTAAAAGTTGCTTACCATTGCAATCTAATACATTGAAATTTAAATCTGTTACTTTCTCTAAAGAAGTATTTTGAGCATTATAACTTGTCATAAGTGTATTCTTTTGCAAACAAGCAATAGAATATATCTTATATGTTAAAAAAATAAATACACTGAAAAATATAGCCAAAACAGCCAAACATCTTTTATTTATTCCATTCATAAAAAACACCTCACCCTAGTCATGATTCTCGACTAACGTGAGGTGTTTTATTCAAAAATTATTTTTTTATTATCTCATTCTACTTTCTTGCCCTTAATAATCATATCACCTTTTTCTAATACTAGACTCGTTTCTATGGAATATATCATTTGAGCTACTGGTGTAGATTCTATTTTTTTATTGTTCTTATCTCTTAAATCATAAAGTTTTATACTAGAATTGTCACCTTTTGGTTTTAAAATTTCAACAATATCTCCATCAAAAGCTTTATTTCTTTGTTGAATTGTAGCCCTTTTTGTTTCTTTATTATAACTTTCTACAATTCCAATAATATCAAAATTTCTTATGTATGCTGAAGATTTATGATATTGTTTGTCTTTTTCCCCAAAATAAAAACCAGTATAGTAAACTCTGTGGCTAGGTTTCATTAAATAGTCCATCCATTTGCTATTAAATTTATATTTTGATGGATCCTTAAAATATTCATCTACAGCTTCTCTATAAGCTTTAACAACAGATGCTACATAATATGCACTTTTCATTCTTCCCTCTATTTTAAAAGAGTTTATACCTGAATCAATAAGTTCTGGTATATGTTCTATCATACACAAATCTTTAGAATTCATTATGTAAGTACCTTTTTCATCTTCATTTATTGGTATATACTCACCCGGTCTCTTTTCTTCAACTAAATAATATTTATATCGACAAGGTTGTGCACATTGACCTCTATTTGAATCTCTACCTGTCATATAATTTGAAAGAAGACATCTACCTGAATAAGACATGCACATTGATCCATGTACAAAAGCTTCTATCTCACAATCTTCTGGTAGTTTTTCTCTAATTTCTTTTATTTCCTCTAGAGATAGTTCTCTTGCAAGCACAATTCTCTTTACACCCTGTTTATACCAAAATATAGCCGCTCTCCAATTTACATTGTTCGCCTGAGTACTCAAATGTATCTCTAGGTTTGGTACAACTTCTCTAGCAGTCATAATAATCCCTGGATCAGATACAATAACTCCATCTATCTTTATAGCGTATAGCTCCCTTAAATAGTCCTCTAGGCCCTTTAAATCTTCATTATGAGGAAATACATTTAAGGTAACATAAACTCTCTTATTTCTACTATGTGCAAATTCTATGCCCTCTTTAATTTCATCTGTAGTAAAATTATCTGCAAAAGCTCTTAAGTTAAGTTTGCTTCCACCAAGGTACACTGCATCTGCTCCAAAATTTATAGCAGCTTTTAACTTTTCTAGGTTTCCTGCTGGTGCAAGTATCTCTGGTTTATTCATTTATTTTTATTCCTCCTTGTTGTAACTGCTATTCCATCCCCCATAGGAATTACAGAAGTTATAAGTTCCTTATCATTGGAAACTATATCTAAATAAGTCCTCATTCTTTTAACTATAGTAATCTTTCTTCTTTTTACAAGTTCATTATTAGCAACCATTCCTCTAAATAACACATTATCTGCAACTATAATGCCATCCTTATTTAAAAGTCTTAAACATTCTGGAAGAAAGTGATTATAATGTCCCTTTCCTGCATCCATAAATATTAAGTCATATTTATTGTCTAGTGCTTTTAAAACTTCTAAACAATCACCTTGTTTAATTTCAATTCTATTTGCAAATCCATATTTTTCTATATTTTTTTCAGCTTGTTCTATCATATTAGCATCTCGTTCTATAGTGGTAATTTTTGAATTTTCAGCTGCATACATACTCATTAAAATTGATGAATATCCAATGGCAGTTCCTAATTCTAATATTTTTACTGGCTTTTTTATAGTTAAAATAACTTGTAAAAATCTTGCAGTTTCTTTTTGCACTATAGGAACAAGGTTTTTATGTGCAAAATTCTCCATTTCTATAAGTATATTTGAATCTTCACATATAAGTCCCTTGATATATTCCTCAATATATTCTAAGGCAATTCCACTCATTAAAATTCCTCCAAACTAATTGGAACCTTGAGTAACTTTTTTAACCTCTTCAAATTTTTTATAATCATTTGTAAAGAAGTGTGTTCCATTATTTTTTGATACAAAATATAAATAATCTGTATTGCTTGGTTTTAAAGCTGCTTCAATGGATTTTAATCCCGGACTACATATAGGTCCTTCAGGTAATCCAGCAACATAATATGTATTATAGGGAGATTTAATTTCTAAATCCTTATTATATAATTTATCTTTATGATAACCTAGTGCATATTCTACCGTAGCACAAGATTGAAGTTTCATATTCTTACTTAATCTATTATAGAAAACTGAAGCAATTACACTTCTTTCATTATCTTTTTCAGCTTCTCTCTCAACAATAGAAGCCATAGTAATTACAGAATCATATTTACTTTTATCTAGAGAAATATTGTCTTTTTTTAACAAATTATTAAATTGTTTATTAAAATGCGCTAACATTAAATCTATTATTTCTTTGCCAGACATATGCTTTTTTAATTGATATGTATCAGGGAAAAGATACCCCTCTAATTTATACTTTTTATTGTTATTGTTATTAATATAGTCAGGAAGTTTATATTCATTACATTCCTTTATAAAATCATTTTTACTTATAACATCCTTTTTATCTAATAATGATGAAATTTGGGATAAATCATATCCTTCAGGTATGGTAATAAGAACCATATTTTTATCAAAAACTCCATTATTTATATTACTTATAAATTTATTTATACTTAAATCATTTGAGATAGTATAAAGTCCCGGCTTAATATTGCCGGGAACCTTTTTATATCTTATATAAGTCTTTATAATAGTAGAACCTTTGATAAGTCCTTGAGAATCAAGTCTAGATAATACACCATAAAGTGTATCTCCTTTCTTTACCTCAAATTCTTTATCCCTAGTAATCTTAAAAGGATGATTTAGTGAATTTGATATATATGCAGATAAAACAAGCAAAATTATAACTATTATAGAAAAATTAATAATCATCTTATTTTTACCCTTGTATATTTTTTCCATGCAAATACCATCCTTGCAAATTGCTATTTATTTCTACTCTTTCTTTTTCTAATATTTGAATCCAATATTTTTTTTCTCATTCTTATACTTTTAGGAGTAACCTCTACTAATTCATCAGAAGCTACGAACTCAAGGCATTTTTCTAAACTCATTTCACCTACAGGAACTAGTTTTAATGAATCATCAGCACCAGATGATCTAGTATTTGAAAGATGTTTCTTTTTGCAGACATTAACATCAATATCATCAGCTCTTGAGGATTCTCCGGCTATCATTCCTGCATAAACTTCAGTACCTGGTTCAATGAAAAGTTTTCCTCTTTCCTGTGCATTATATAATCCATAAGTTATAGCTGTTCCTGGTTCAAATACTACAATTGAGCCCCTACTTCTCTCAGGTATTTCTCCTCTGTACTCTTCATAGTCATCAAGTACACTGTTCATTATACCATTACCCTTAGTATCAGTCATAAATTCATTTCTAAAACCAATAAGTCCTCTTGATGGTATCTTGAATTCCAATCTTGTATAACCATTTATAGCTGATGTCATGTTCTTAAGTTCTGCTTTTCTAGGTCCTAATTTTTCCATAACTACGCCCATAAATTCTTCTGGTACATCAATAGTTAAATTTTCTATTGGCTCAAGTTTTTTACCGTCTTTTTCTTTATATATAACCGTTGGCTTTGAAACTTGGAATTCGAATCCTTCTCTTCTCATTGTTTCAATTAGTATTGAAAGATGTAATTCTCCTCTTCCACTAACTTTAAATGAATCGGCGGAGTCAGTTTCTTCAACCTTTAAACTTACATTAGTTTCAAGTTCTCTATTAAGTCTGTCTCTTATATGTCTTGAAGTAACGAAATCACCTTCTCTACCTGCAAATGGAGAGTTGTTTACTATAAAGTACATACTTAAAGTAGGTTCATCTATATCCACGAATGGAAGTGCCTCAGGATTTGCAGCATCTGCTATAGTTTCACCTATATTTACATCTGGTATACCAGCAACAACAGCTATATCTCCTATCATTACTTCATCAGTTTCTACTCTTTTTAATCCTTCATAAACATAAAGAGAAGATATCTTAACGTTTTGTGTGGTTCCATCTTTTCTAATAAGAGCAGCTTGTTGATTTTTCTTTAAACGACCTCTTTCTACTTTTCCTATACCTATTCTTCCCACATATTCATTAGAATCAATTGTAGTTACAAGCATTTGGAAAGATGCATCTAAATATCCAGATGGAGCTTTTACATGCTTAATTATTGTGTCGAATAATGGCTCCATATTATCACTTTCATCTTCAACTTCATGTTTTGCTATACCATCTCTTGCAGAAGCATAGATTATAGGAAATTCAAGTTGATCATCATTAGCACCAAGTTCTACAAATAAATCAAAAACTTCATTTATAACTTCAGTAGGTCTAGCATTAGGCTTATCTATTTTATTTACAACAACTATTGGCCTAAGTCCAAGTTCTAAAGCTTTCTTTAAAACAAATTTTGTCTGTGGCATAGGTCCTTCAAAAGCATCAACTAACAATAGAACACTATCAACCATTTTTAATACACGCTCAACTTCTCCACCAAAATCAGCATGTCCTGGTGTATCTACGATATTAATCTTAATACCCTTGTGTACTACGGATGTATTCTTTGAAAGTATTGTTATTCCTCTTTCTTTTTCAAGGTCATTAGAATCCATAACCCTTTCCTGAACCTTTTCATTACTTCTAAATACATGGCTTTGTCTTAAAAGTGAATCTACAAGTGTTGTCTTACCATGGTCAACGTGCGCAATTATAGCTATATTTCTTATGTCATTTCTAGTAAATAATTCCATGTTTTATCCTCCAAACTTAATTTATGATAATTGTATTACAATAAGAATTTATTGTATATATAATTTCAAAATTCACAAATAAAAATTGGACACTTTGTAGCATCCAATTTTACTTTTACCATACTTATTCTAATATTATGTTTATAAAAAGTCAACTTAGAAAATAATTAAGTTAATTATATTTCCATAATTATAGGTAGTATCATAGGTTTTCTCTTAGTCTTTTCATATAAAAATAATCTTAAACCATCTTTTATATTGGATTTTATTGCAGCCCATTCTGTTATATGCTTTTCTTCACATTCTTTTAAAGCATTTTTAACTATTTCTCTTGCTTCATCCATAAGATCTTCAGATTCTCTTACATATACAAACCCTCTAGAAATAATATCTGGCCCAGCAATAACACTACCACTTTGTTTTTCAATTGTAACAACTACAGTTACAATTCCATCTTGTGATAAATGTTTTCTGTCTCTCAAAACAATATTTCCCACATCTCCAACGCCTAATCCATCTACAAATACTTGACCTGAAACTACACTTCCATTCTTTCTTATGGAACTTCGTGTAAGTTCTATAACATCACCATTATCAGCTATAAGTATATTTTTCTTAGGCATTCCTATCCTTGCAGCAAGTTCACTATGCTGTTTTAAATGTCTATACTCTCCATGAACAGGCATGAAAAACCTTGGTTTAACTAGAGTATGGATCAATTTCAATTCTTCTTGGCACGCATGACCAGATACATGTACATCTGCTAGTGCTTCATATATGACATCTGCACCTTTTTTGAATAATTGATTTATAACTTTAGAAACAAGTTTTTCATTTCCAGGTATTGGTGATGCTGAAATAATAACCATATCACCATCAACTATATTTACTTTTTTGTGTTCAGAAGCTGCCATTCTTGTAAGAGCTGACATAGGTTCTCCCTGACTACCCGTTGTTATTATAGTAACTTTATCAGCAGGATACCTATTTATTGCATCTATGCCAATCATAGTACCCTCTTTAGCAGTCAAATATCCATATTCAATAGCAACAGCCAAAATATTTTCCATACTTCTACCTGATACAGCTACTTTTCTATCAAACTTTTCTGCTGCCTCAATTACTTGTTGAATTCTGTGTATATTAGATGCAAAAGTAGCAACTATTATTCTTCCTGTAGCTTTAGCAAATATCTTCTGAAAAGTTTCTCCTACTGTACTTTCAGACATGGTATACCCTGGTCTTTCAACATTAGTACTATCTGCTAACATGAGTAAGACTCCCCTCTTACCTAGTTCAGCAAATCTTGCAAAATCTGCAACACACCCATCTATTGGAGTATAGTCTATTTTAAAATCTCCTGTATGAAAAATCACACCTAATGGAGTATGAATAGCAATGGCTGTTGAATCAGCTATACTATGACTTGTTCTTATAAATTCAACTGACATTGTATCAAGCTTAATAATATCTTTAGGCTTAACACATACAAGGCTAACAGTGCTTAAAAGACCGTGCTCCTTTAATTTTGTTTCAACTATACCCAAGGTGAGTTTTGTTCCGTATACGGGAACATTTAATTGTTTTAAAACATATGGAAGCGCACCAATATGGTCTTCGTGTCCATGTGTTAAAAATATTCCCTTTACCCTTTCAGCATTTTTAACTAAATAACTTATATCTGGAATTACTATATCTATTCCAAACATTTCTTCATCTGGGAATTTCAGTCCACAGTCTATTATCGCTATCTCATCTTTATATTCTATTGCTGTTATGTTTTTACCAATTTCATTTAATCCACCTAATGGTATAATTCTTATTTTATCTCTTTCTTTACGCATAACTCTACCCTCCTTTTTATTTAATATTTATATATTAATTTATAAATATTTTCACATTTACTTCAATTTGTTACAATCACTGCATAATCCATAAAATTTAACACTATGATTTTTTATTTTAAATTTGTATTTTTCTTCAATAGTGTGCTCTAAAGATTCTAACAAATCTCCTTCAACCTCTATAACTTTACCGCAATTTGTACAAATAAGATGATGATGTTGGTGATTTTCATTTTCATGAACAAGTTCATATCTACTACAACCATCATTTAAATCAAGTTTGCACACAACTCCCAAATCTTCTAATAAAAGTACAGTTCTATAAACTGTAGCTAACCCTATTTCAGGGCAATCTACTTTTACTAATTCGTAAAGTTCCTCTGCAGTAAGATGCTGACCTTCACTTTTTATTATTGTATCCAAAACAGCTCTTCTTTGAGGTGTTAGTTTATAACCTTTTTCTTTTAGATTACTTTTTAACTTTTCTACTTCATCTATCGATAACTTAGGCACATAAATCCCCCATTTCATAAGTAAAGTAAATCCTAAATCATAGACCTTAAATGGAATGAAGTATTACTAATTTAATTTTCTTCTGAAAATAAAGTTTCATAAGCTTCACTTACCATATCAAATTCTTTGTCATCTTCTATAGTATAAAGAATATCATTACCATCTTCATCTTTATCAATTTTAAGCACTACAGCTTCCGAATCATCTTTGCTGTCTTTAGGTGCAACTACTACATATTCACTATCTTCAATATCCAATTTAGTTATCACTTCAAAATCTATTTCATTACCATCCTCATCTAGGAGAGTGATATTAGTTATATCATTTTCCATATTAAATTGTACCTCCGTTTTATTACTATTTTAAGTATTACAATAATCTTTGTCAAATTTCACTTCTATAAACTATCCAAATATCCTTGTAAAATATAGGTTGCCGCCATCTTATCTACTATCTTTTTACGTTTGGCTCTTGAAAGATCTGCTTCTAACATAGCTCTTTCTGCAGCCACAGTTGTAAGTCTCTCATCCCACATTTTTATAGGTATGTCTATTTTAGTTTTTAAAATCTCACAAAATCCTAAAACCTTTTCACTTTGTGGACCTATGGTTCCATTCATATTTTTAGGCAAACCCGAAACAATAGTATCCACATTATATTCTTTACATAACTTTATTAATTCATCTATATCCTTACTTTCATTTTTTCTTCTTATCGTAGTAATTCCTTGGGCAGTATATCCAAGTGGATCACTTACAGCTACTCCTATAGTCCTATCGCCTATATCTAATCCTAATATTCTCATATCTAACTCCTTTATATGTATAAGGCACATTCAAATAAATAACTAGTCAGTATGCTAGTATATTTGACTTGTTATTTATTTTCATATGCCTAAAAGAAAAATAAAAATGCCCGTTATGGGCACTTTTATTTTACATTCAAATAAGATTTTAATACTTCTTCTAGTATTTCATCTCTCTCTAGTTTTCTAACTAGAGCACGTGCGCCATTGTAATTAGTTATATATGTAGGATCTCCTGATATTATATAACCTACTAGTTGATTTATAGGATTATAACCTTTTTCTTTCAAGGAATCATATACTTCACTTAATATAGCCTTTGTTAGGTCTTTTTTATCTTTTAATGCGTCAAATTGAATAGTGTTATCATTATTATTCCCCATTTAAGCTCTCACTCCTTTGTCAAATGGTATAAAACTACTTATAATTATATTATAAATCATATTACATGAAAAGTATACTATTTAACTAATTTTGCCATTATACTTTCCACTTTTTCTATGGCCTCTTGTAACTTTTCTGGACTTTTCCCACCTGCTTGAGCCATATCTGGTCTTCCGCCGCCGCCGCCGCCGCATATAGTAGCCACTTCTTTTATTATCTTTCCACAATTAACACCTTTTAATACAGCATCTTTTGTTGCCATTGCTATTAACTGCACTTTGCCATTAATACTACTACCTAAGACAACTACGCCCTCTCCTATTTTATCTCTTGTCTTATCAGCTAAATCCCTAAGTGAATTGGCATCAACATCTTTTAGTGCAGCAACTGCAAGTTTTACTCCATTAATATCTTTAATAGATTTTATTATATCACCTTCAGAACCTGAAGCCAATTTGGATTTTAATTTACCTATTTCTTTATCTTTTTCTTTAATCTCATTAGTTAATATACTAACTTTATTTAGTATATCCTTTTCTGAACATTTTAAATCTTTTTCAATAGATTTTATTAGCTCAACTTTTTCATCTACACTTTTTAATGCTGTTAGTCCAGTAACTGCTTCAATTCTTCTTATTCCAGATGCAACTCCAGCTTCCGAAACAATCTTAAACAGACCTATTTCTCCACTATTACTTATATGTGTTCCTCCACATAATTCTTTACTAAAATCACCTACAGATACAACTCTTACATCATCCCCATATTTATTATCAAATAATGCCATAGCTCCAGATTCTCTAGCCTCATCCAAAGTCATAAGCTTAGTATTTACAGTAGATGTTTTCATTATATTTTCATTTACCAAATATTCAACTTTTTTTAACTCAACCTGAGTTAAAGCTGTAAAATGTGTAAAGTCAAATCTCAATCTTTCTTCATCTACATAGGAACCCGATTGATGAACATGTTCTCCAAGTACCATTCTCAAAGCTTTATGAAGCATATGAGTAGCTGTATGGTTTTTTGATATATTATTTCTTCTTATCTTATCAACTTTTAAAGTTATCTTTTCATTTATCTTAACTTTACCTTTTTTTATTTTAATTATATGTACAATTTTATTTGAAATATTCTTCTTGCAGTCAGTTACTATACCTTCAAAGCCTTCTCCAAAGATTGTTCCCTTGTCACCAATTTGGCCACCCATTTCACTATAAAATGGAGTCCTTTCAGTAACCAAAATACCACTATTTCCTTCTGTCAATTCATCTACAAATTTCTCATTTGAAATAAGTAGTTCCACTTTAGATTGTAATTCTAGTTTATCATATCCATCAAAAGAAGTATTTAAATCAGATGGAATTTTGTCTAAAATACCATTATTTACTCCCATGTAACTAGATTCTTCTCTTGCAGCTCTAGCTCTCTCTCTTTGCTGCTGCATTTCTTCATTAAAACCATCTATATCAATTTTGATATTCTTGTCTTCAAGTATTTCTTCGGTAAGCTCTAATGGAAATCCATAGGTATCATATAATCTAAATGCCTTTTCACCAGACAAAACATTAGAGTCTTTATTTTGAATATCTAATATGTATTCATTTAAAATAGCCATACCACTATCTATAGTTTCAGCAAATCTTTCTTCTTCCAATCTTATTACTTTTTTTATATATTCCTTTTTTCTTTTAATTCAGGATATGCCTTAAAAGAATTTTCAATTACTACATCGCATAATCCACCTAGAAATGATCCTTCTATACCTAATAGTTTTCCATGTCTTGAAGCCCTTCTTAATAATCTTCTAAGTACATAACCCCTGCCCTCATTTGATGGAAGTATATCATCGCTGATCATGAAAGTTGTACTCCTAATATGATCTGTTATAATTCTAATAGAAATATCTTCTGTTTTACTTTTTCCATATTCCCTTTTAGATATTTTACATACCTCATCTAATATTTTTCTAATAGTGTCAACTTCAAATATGCTGTATTTATTTTGCATTATTCCAGCTATTCTTTCAAGTCCCATACCTGTATCTATATTTGGCTTTGATAACTTATTATAATTTCCATTCTCATCTTTGTCAAATTGAGTAAACACAAGATTCCAAAATTCTACAATTCTATCTTCATCAGCAGCTTTTAAAAATTCATCTACAGTAGTTACAACACCTTCACCTCTGTCATAATGAATTTCTGAGCAAGGTCCACAAGGTCCCTTTCCTATTTCCCAAAAATTATCTTCTTTTCCAAGTCTAAATATACGTTTTGGATCCACTCCAGCTTTTTCAGTCCAAATTTTAAAAGCTTCATCATCATCTAAATATATGGTTACATATAATCTATCTTTAGGAAGCTTTAATACTTCAGTAATGAACTCCCAGGCCCATGGAATTACTTCGTTTTTAAAATAATCTCCAAAGGAGAAATTTCCAAGCATTTCAAAGAAAGTTCCATGCCTTGATGTTTTTCCTACATTTTCGATATCTCCGGTTCTAACGCACTTTTGACAAGTTGTGACTCTTGTACTAGGTGGCACCTGAAGTCCTGTAAAATATGGTTTTAAAGGTGCCATACCTGCATTTATAATAAGTAGTCCTTTATCATTTTTAGGAACTAGCGAAAAACTAGGTAACCTTAAATGACCTTTACTCTCAAAAAAGCCTAAATATGCTTCTCGTATTTCATTTAATCCTATCTTTTCCATAATTATCTCCTCCTGCTATAAGGTAAAATATAAAATAAAAAGCCCTCATTCCCTAAATAAAACCAAGGGACGAAAGCTACAATTCCGCGGTACCACCCTAATTACACATAATTGTGTCACTTAAACAATACAGTTCAGAGACTGCTTCAATAAATTGATTAAGAAGTTTTCACCATCCACTTCCTCTCTTTATATATCAAAATTATCTACTACTTCTCATCATCACTTTAAAATATTAGCTACATGATGATTATATTTAAAATTATCCATTATGTCAATATTAATCAAGTACATGAAAGAATAATAGTTAAATAATATGACATTTTTATATATTCTTTAGAAATTTTCACCAATATTTTTAACAGTATATAGTTGATTTTCGCCTACAAATACTAAACATTATGATTATTACTTATAAAAAACTAATAAAAATAATAGTTTAAGTCTTCGTATATTACTTTTATCACTACCGCAATAGGTATTATCAATATCATTCCTATAAATCCGCCAATTTTTTCTCCAATAAGCAGCAATATAATTACTAGAAATGGATGCATATTTATAGAATCACCAGTAATTTTAGGACATATAATATTTCCCTCTATAAGTTGAAGTATGTATAGCCAAATAGCTGTAAAAAGAGCTACTTTAGGTGATTCCATAAATGCTACTATTATAGCTGGTATAGCACCAAAAACAGGTCCAAAATAGGGAATAATATTAAAAACACCATTTAGCACCGATAATATTACAGGATAATCAACCTTTAGAAAAAACAATATTCCAAAAGTAAGTATAGATATAATAGCAGATAAAGTTAATTGACCCACTATATATCTACTTAAACTTTTATCGACATCATTTAATATCTTTCTAATTATATTTCTCCATTTAATACTAAATAATCGCAAAAATTTATTTTTTATATTTTCTCCATCTGATAAAAAATAATAGGAAATGACAGGTATTACCGCAATTGCTAATATATTTTGACCTATTTTAACACTTAAATCTATTAGATTATTTATTAATCCTCTAACTATAAAATCTATTTTATTATAAACTATAAAAAAAATTTTATTATCTGAGGAATTGTTTTTCATTATTTAACTTTTTCATTAATATCAATAATGTAATTAAATATTTCTTTACTAGTTTTACTCATACTAGTACTTTCTCTTAACATAGTAGGTATGAGAAACATTATGACACTTGCTATTAACATACATACTGATAATAATAATAATATTGCACTAACTTCTCTTTTTACACCTTTTTTCATCAAATAATCATTAAAAGGTTTTAATGTA
>NZ_BAEV01000028.1 GCF_000246895.1 Clostridium arbusti SL206
TGAAGATTGAAATCTTCACCTTATTTTTATATAATTAGTAATAATTAAATTTTATCTTTCAACTATAAGAGCAGTTCCCTGTCCGCCACCTATACAAAGTGTAGCAAGACCTTTTTTAGCGTCTCTTTTTACCATCTCATGTACAAGTGTAACTAATATTCTAGCACCTGAAGCTCCTACTGGGTGTCCAATAGCTATAGCTCCACCATTAACGTTAACTTTATCCATATCAAAGTTTAAGTCTTTAGCAACAGCTAAGCTTTGAGCTGCAAAAGCTTCATTTGCTTCAATTAAATCTAAGTCTTCTACTTTTAAGTTCGCTCTTTTAAGCGCAACCTTAGTAGCTCCAACTGGTCCATATCCCATTATAGCAGGGTCAAGTCCTTTTGAACCAAAAGCAGCTATTTTAGCAAGTGGTTTAACTCCAAGTTCTTCAGCTTTTTCTGCGCTCATAATAACAAATGCAGCAGCTCCATCATTTATACCTGAAGCATTTCCAGCAGTTACTGTACCACCTTTTTTGAATGCAGGTCTAAGTTTTCCCAATGCTTCTATTGTTGTACCAAATCTAGGGAATTCATCTGTATCAAATATTTTAGGATCTCCCTTTCTTTGAGGTATTTCTACAGGGACTATTTCATCTTTGAATTTGCCATCTTTTATAGCAGCTTCTGCCTTTAATTGTGAAGAAAGAGCAAATTTGTCTTGATCTTCTCTAGTAAGGTTCCATTTTTCTGCTATATTCTCAGCTGTTACTCCCATGTGATAATCATTGAAAGCATCCCATAACCCGTCTGTAATCATTTCATCTACAAACTTAGTATCTCCCATTTTAGTTCCCCATCTAGCATCATTAACTACATATGGAGCTCTTGACATGTTTTCCATACCACCAGCAACTACAACATCAGCATCTCCTGATAAAATCATTTGACGTGCAAGTGACACAGCTCTAAGACCAGATCCACACACTTTATTTATTGTAAGTGATGATACTTCTAATGGTAATCCTGCTTTTACAGAAGATTGTCTAGCTGGATTTTGTCCAAGTCCTGCTTGAAGTACATTTCCCATAACTACTTCTTCAACTTCTTCTGGTTTTATTCCAGCTCTCTTAACAGCTTCCTTAATTACTACTGCACCTAGATCTACAGCTGGTATACTTTTTAAACTTCCTCCGAAAGAACCTACTGCTGTTCTTACAGCACTTGCTATTACTACTTCTCTCATATAAAATAACCTCCTAAAATTTATATTATTAGATATTTAAATCGTTTGTTATTTAATTCACAATTTAATTATAACTACAAATATCCTTTTTATCAATAGATTTTGTTAAAAAATATACAAACTTTATTTTTTTCTATCCTCTTTAGTTATTTGTATTTTTATATAAATTATTAGGGGGCAACCTAAATTTGCTCCTAAATAAATATTAAAATCTTTTACATACAATTGATAACTTTTACAATACTTTAAACTTAACTAAGAAATAAAATTTAAAACGTTTTAATAATCATATGTTTTAGATCATTAGAATCTAAAACATATGATTATACATATTATACATAATAATCTATTTAAAGTATGTTAAAATTATATCCACTATCCTCTTAGATGCAAGTCCATCCCCATAAGGATTTATAGCTTTACTCATCTTAGCATATTTATCATCGTCTCTAATAAGTTCATTCGCCGTATTTACAATATTGTTTATATCAGTTCCTACAAGCCTTACTGTTTTAGCAGCGACTGCTTCTGGTCTTTCCGTTACATCTCTTAAAACTAAAACAGGCTTTCCCAAATGTGGTGCTTCTTCTTGCAGCCCTCCTGAATCTGTCATTACCATAAAACATTTATTCATTAGATTATGAGTTTCCTTTGTGTCTAATGGAGGAAGCAAATGTACTCTACTAACTCCATCTAAATATTTATAAACTACATTTTTCACTATAGGATTCAAATGAACTAAATATACTAGTTCTACTTCAGCATTTTCCTGAACTATTTTTTTTAGAGCTTTACATATATTTTCTATGCCTATTCCCCAATTTTCTCTTCTATGAGCTGTTACCATAATTATTTTTTTATTTTTATAATCTAAATTATTGAGTTCTTCATTATTAAAATTATAATTATCTTCAACAGTATACTCCATAGCATCAATTACTGTATTTCCTGTAATATAAATATTTTCTTCTTTTATACCCTCTTTTAACAGGTTGTTTCTTGATCCATTAGTAGGTGCAAAATGTAAGTCTGCCATAGCCCCAGTTAACTTTCTATTCATTTCTTCAGGGAAAGGAAAATATTTATTAAAAGTACGAAGTCCTGCTTCTACATGACCAACCGGAATTTGTTTATAAAATGCTGCAAGAGCGCCAGCAAAAGTTGTTGTTGTATCTCCATGAACTAAAACCATATCTGGTTTTTCTATTTCAAAAGTTTCCTCCAATCCCTCTAAAACTTTTGTGGTTATACCAGTTAAAGTTTGTTTTGACTTCATAATATTAAGGTCAAAATCAGGAGTTATATCAAATAGGTGTAGAACCTGATCAAGCATTTGCCTGTGTTGAGCTGTAACACATACCTTAATATCTATTTCCTCTCTTTTTTCTAATTCCTTAACAAGCGGAGCCATTTTTATAGCTTCTGGTCTAGTACCAAAAATAGTTATAATCTTAATCTTATCCAATTTGTATTCCTCCTACAGTTAGTCACATTCAAATAGTATCAAGTAAGTAAATATATTTAACTTGCTTTTTGTGTTTATATTGTCTATTAACTTTTGTGTTTAAATAGCCCAAACTTCCAGGCTAAAAATGCTATTGCTATTATTACAATTGCTAAAACCATATATGCTCTTTTATTAGTTAATTGTAAAACTATTACTGAGATCAATCCTAGTACTGCACTAATAAGGTACATTATAATCACTACTTGTTTTTGAGTTAATCCCATATCTAATAACCTATGATGTAAATGTCCCCTATCAGCTTCGGCTATGGGTTTCCCATTTACTTTTCTTCTTATTATTGCAAAAATAGTATCGTAAATTGGCAACCCAAGAGCTAGGATTGGTACTGCTAAAACAAGAGCAGAAGCTGATTTTATAGCTCCCTTCATAGCTATTGCCGCCAGTAAAAATCCTAGTAACTGAGCGCCAGTATCCCCCATGAATATAGAAGCGGGATTAAAGTTATATGGTAAGAACCCAAGTATTGCTCCACCTAATATAATTGTAAGTGTTATTACCTCTAAATCTGCCCTTCCGCTTAGAAATGCCACTATAGTCATAGTAATACATGCTATAAACGCAAGACCTGCTGAAAGTCCATCTAATCCATCAATTAGATTAAAAGCATTTGTAACTCCAATAACCCATATCATTGTTAGTGGAATTGCAATAAAGTTAGTAATACTTATATAAAGATTTACATCACTAATAGGATTTGTGATTACAGATATCATTATTTTAAAAACTATCAATACAAAGGCCGCAACAATTTGAAACATTAGCTTTTGCCAAGGTTTTATATTATACTTATCATCAATAATTCCTCCAATAACTATAATTAAACTTCCTATTATTATACCTAACTCAGGTTTATCTATGGGGCCCTTTTTTAATAAAACCATAGCTACAAAAGCTATATAAATTGCTAGCCCTCCAAGCTTTGGTATAGGTTTTTTATGTACTCTTCTATTATCCTTTGGTATATCCACCACTTTAAAAATAAAAGCTACCTTTCTCACTATTGGTGTACTTATAAATGAAATAATTGCTGAAAGTATTGCTATTAGATATAAATTTTCCATATTTACCTTTCCTCTTAACACGTAATTATTTTATTGAAGACGCTTAATATCCAACTTCATCCTTAAGAGAGTCATCATTCTCTATCCATAAATCAGTATCTATAATTCTATAGCTATCTTTTGTATCCCTTATAATAACTTTTTTTATTCCCGAATTAATTATTAATCTCTTACACATAATACATGAATTAGCATTTTTAACATATCCCCCCATTTTTGCATCTCTTCCAACTAAATACAAATTCGCACCAATCATATCTCTTCTTGAAGCACTTATTATAGCATTGGCTTCTGAATGAACTGATCTACACAATTCATATTGAGTTCCCCTTGGAATATTTAATTTTTCTCTTCTACAAAATCCTATATCCGAACAATTTTTTCTTCCTCTTGGAGCTCCTGTATACCCTGTAGATATAATTTCATCATTTTTAACAATTATAGAACCATAATTACGTCTTAAACATGTTCCCCTTTCTAATACCGTCTCTGCGATATCCAGATAATAGTTATATTTATCTCTTCTTTGCATGCATTGTCTCCTTCAATTAAACAAATATATAATTATCATTAAAACTATTCATTTATTAATTGACATAATCTAAAATCAAATATAAAAATGCTCTTTTTATTATATCATCAATCTATACATATTTTAATACTAAATTTCCATTAGTACAATTTACTCTTGCAAACGATTTGCATCAAGGTATATAATTATTTAGTATTAATCTTTAATTTATTATAAAAACTTATTATTTTTACAAACATTTGTTAATAATCTATATAGTCAGTATATCTATCGTATAAATTATATTTATTAATAGTGTCTAATCCCATTTTTAGGAGGATATTTCATGATTCAAATAAAAAATTTATGTTTTTCTTATACTAAATCTTTGCCATATGTCTTAAATAATATAAACCTAAATGTAAAAAAAGGTACTTACATTTCTATTTTAGGTGAAAATGGCAGTGGTAAAAGTACACTTATAAAACTATTACTTAATCTGATAAAACCTAATATTGGTACCATTGATATATCCACAAAAAAAATAGGTTACGTTCCTCAAATTATAGAAAATTTTAATAGTTCTTTCCCCATAACTGTACAGGAAGTACTTAAATGCCACAGATCAGCTTTGAAATTAAAGAATTGTAAATGCATAGATGAATGTCTTTCCACTGTAAGAATGCAAGATTTTAAAAATACCCTCATTGGAGAACTATCTGGTGGCCAAAAGCAAAAAATATTTATTGCTAGAGCACTAATGGGTGATCCTGAACTCATAATTTTAGATGAACCTTCTACAGGCATTGATATCAAAAGTCAAGGAGAAATTTATTCTTTTATAAAAGATTTAAATCGAAACAAAAATTTAACAATACTTTCAGTAGAGCACAATCTAAAAGCAGCTATTGAAAATTCAACTCATATATTTAAAATGAATAAAGGTAAAGGTCATCTATTAACTATAGATAATTACTTAAAAACTAATATGGAGGTTCCACACAATGTTACAAGTTTTTCATCTTAGCTTTATGAGAAATGCATTTATGGCTGCTATATTAATATCTATACTATGTCCTTCCATAGGTGTATTTCTAGTTTTAAAAAGATATTCAATGGTAGGTGATACACTTTCGCATGCTTCTTTTGCAGGAGTAGCCATTGGCCTTGTCTTTGGTCAAAGCCCAATAATATATGCATTCATATTTACATCAATATGTGCTGTATTAATAGAACTTTTAAAAAATTACTATAAGCAGTATTCTGATTTGATACTACCAATTATACTTACCTTTTCTGTAGGTGTTGCTATAACCCTTACCAGTAGTGGTAAAGCCCATGGCAACATTGAATCATTCCTATTTGGAAGCATACTTACTGTAGAGAAAAGTGATTTATACACGATTTTAATCTTAAGTATAATATGTGTTATTCTTTTAAAGATATTATATGAAAAACTTGTATATATAACCTTTGACGAAAATGGCGCTAAAGTAGCTAATATAAATGTAAAACTTATAAATTATATATTTGCACTTCTAGTTGGTGCATCTATATCTGTTTCAATTAGGATAATAGGAATACTGGTGGTTTCATCTATGGTAGCAGTTCCAGTAGCCACTGCCATGCAGCTTAATAAAGGATTCAAACAAACACTTATTTGGTCCATTGCATTTGGATTTATAGATATAATCTTTGGACTTATTTTTTCTTATTATCTTAACTGTGCACCTGGTGGAACAATTGCACTTACCTCTGTATTCGTACTGATTATAGTTCTCATATCTAGAGTTTTTGTGAAAAAATCAGCTTAACGATTATTTTAAGGCTCTAAGAATACTCAGTGCAATATAATTAAATAGGCTTAACTTGGAAAATTCCTTGTTAAGCCTACTTAGGCACATTCAAATAAATAACTAGTCAGTATGCTAGTCTATTTTCATATGCCTTATAGTTATTCTTATATGCTTACTTATTAAAATACTGATAATAATAGCACTGAATTCTGCCATTATAAAGTTTTCTATTTTTATCAGCCTTTTTCCCAAAAAGCTTTTGGAACTCTTTATATGGTGTTATGACAAAAACTGACCACTCATCAAGCTGTGAGTATAATTTACCAAAATCTCTATAGAGTTTTTCTAATTCCTTCTGTTCTCCCATTCTTTCTCCATAAGGTGGATTGGAAATAATGCATCCACATTTCTTTTTAGAAGAAAACTCATTCATAGGAAGCTTTTGAAAAGCTATGAATTCTGAAACTCCAGCTTTTTCTGCATTATCTTTAGCTGTTCTCAAAACCCAGGTATCAATATCTGATGCTAAAATCCTAAAATCTTCTTTATTAATTGACTTTTTAGCACCATCGCGGACTTGCTCCCACATTTTTTTATCAGCTCCTGGCCAAGTTTCACACACAAAGCTTCTATTAAGTCCAGGGGCCATATTCTTACCTATCATAGCTGCTTCAATGACAATTGTGCCTGAACCACAACAAACATCTGAAAGACTTTTAGATGCATCCCAGTTACTTATAAGTACTAAAGCTGCTGCAAGAGTTTCCTTTAAAGGTGCTCCTCCTGAATTCTTTCTGTATCCCCTTCTATGTAGTCCTGCTCCAGTAGTATCTATAGTAAGAGTTACCATATCCTTTAATAGTGCAACTTCTATTTTATACTCTGGTCCATCTTCTGAAAACCAATCTCGGTTGTATTTCTTCTTCATAGATTCAACTACTGCCTTCTTAACAATAGATTGACAATCTGGTACACTAAATAATTTTGATTTTATCGACTTTCCAACTATATGCATATTACCATTTATCGGAATGATATCTCCCCAAGGTACTGCCTTTGTTCCTTGAAATAGTTCTTCAAAGGTTTCAGCTTTAAAATTAGCTACTCTTATCAAAATTCTTTCCGCTGTCCTAAGCCATATATTTGTAATTGCTATATCCATCTCATCTCCAGTAAAAGTAACTTTTCCATCTTCCACTTTAAGATCTTCATATCCAAGTTTTTTAAGTTCCTTTGATGTAATTGCTTCTATACCAAAGGTAGTAGTTGCTATTAAAGTATAATCCATGTATTTTTCTCCTATCAGTTTAAAATAAATAATGATCTTATTTATTAAATATATTATATTAGTTAAATTATGTCCATATATAAGAAATAAAGTATCAATAACTAAGAATACTTTACTGATCCATCCACCCCTTATATTTAAACCAAATATACATTACTACAGCTATTATTAACATTATTATCAATACTCCGAAATAACCATATTTCCAATCTAGTTCAGGCATGTATTTAAAATTCATACCATAAACTCCTGCAATAAAAGTAAGCGGAATAAATATAGTGGTTATTACTGTTAAAACCATCATGTTTCTATTCATTTTAGCTGAGTTTATTGATAAGTAGTTATCTCTTATATCTGCCGTCATTTCTCTATTAGATTCTATCATACTTGATAGTTTTAAAAGATGGTCATATATATCAGAAAAATAAATTTTGTGCTGATTAAAACTTTTAAGTCTCTCTGAATTAAGTATTCTGTATAGTAAATCTCTCATAGAATTTATCGTTTTCCTTAATACTAATAAATCCTTTCTTATTCTAAATACATTTCCTATTAAATCATATATTGTCTTATCTTCCTCTTTATCTTCTATATCATCAAGTTCATCTTGAATTTTATATACTGATGGGAAAAAATTATCTACTAATTTGTCTAATATCTGATGTGCAATATAAGTTGTCCCATCTTCCCAGTTGCCTTCATTTCTATTAGCCTTTTCCCAAGCTTCATCTAGTTCAATTAATACTGATTTATGATAAGATACAACATATCGTTCACTAACAAAAACATCTACCTCTACAGGCTTTAGTGTATTCTTATTTAAGGCATTAAATACAAAAAAATTATAGTTATTGTAATAATCTATCTTGGGACTATTTAAATTTGCTATACAATCTTCTATAGCTAAACTATGAAAATTAAAATAACTCCCTAATAGTTGTGTCTCTATTTCAGTAGGGTTATTAAAATCAATCCAGTACCACTTAATATTTTTATCATCTAATTCTTCTAAGGTTAAATTATAGATGGGTTTTAAATCTTTTGTAATGGCTAATATTCGAAGCATCTTAATCAACCCTTTCCTTACTTACTAATACAAATTTACATACTTAGATACCATATTTTTTATACTCTCTAAAAACAATTGTTTTTTAATAAGTAACCGCTGCAAAACTCTATAGGTGTTACAGCGGTTACTTATAGGAAACATAAATTATATCAATATTTTATTTAATATTTCATCTTCATCAATAATTTTCTTAGCTATATCAATATTCTCTTTAACATGAAGATAGGTATATCTGTTAGGTTTTATACTAGGTGCAATTTCTACAGCCTTCTTAAAGTCCTCTTTCTTCAATTTTAAAGTAGCAACGTAATCAAAGAATCCCGTTTCCTGTAATATCTTAGTAATTCTTTTAAATCTATGATCTTGCACCTTTGCCATTATATAACTTGCTATTCCAACTTGAACACCATGTAGCTGCGGAATTGATAAAAACGTATCTAACGCATGAGATATTAAGTGTTCTGCTCCGCTTGCTGGAGAACTGTTCCCGGCTATCTCCATAGCTATTCCATTCATAGTTAATGAATCTACTAATTCTTTTAAAAACAAATCATCTTTTATAGTTTCAAATTCTGTTCTCACAAAACTATTTACTGCTTTCTTTGATATCATTACAGCAAAATCATCTACTACAGTCTTTTTATTATCTTCTTCAAACTTCCAATCATATAGTGCTGTTATATTTGAAACTAAATCTCCTATTCCTGAATATATAAACTTTTCTGGTGCTCCCTTTATCACATCAATATCAACTATTATACCATAAGGTGTCTTTGCGGGTAATGATGTTCTTCTTCCATTTAATGTTAGTGAAGCTCCTGAGCTTGCAAATCCATCATTAGATGTAGATGTTGGTATACTTATAAATGGAAGCTTTCTTAAGAACGCCATATATTTTGCTGCATCTATTGCTTTTCCCCCACCAACACCTATTAACATATCTACATCGTTTGGAATTTCAAATGCTCTCATTCCTATACCTTCAAAATCTATATCCTTAACTTCACCTATACTTGATATTTCTATACCAACACTTAATATTGATTTTTCTATGCTCTTACCGAACAATTCATAAATTCCTTCACCAAAATATATAGAAACCCTCTTGAAGCTACACTTTTCTATTATGTTTCCTAGATATTCTATATTTCCCTTTCCAACTTCTAATATAGATGGAATAGCTATTCTATGCGTACTTCCCTTCATTTGCTCCACTCCTTTATATACCTTTCTACATTAGGCCACAGTTCATTAAAGCTTTTAAATTCAATACACTCTTTATTTTCCTTTTTTAGTAGATCAACTAATACATCCTTAGCAAAAACTACATCTGCCAAAAGAGCCGCCTTTAAATCTGGTTCCGTATCTCCAGCATAAAAAATCTTATCATATTTCTCCTTCAATTTCTTTACTACCTTTAACTTATCGATTCCATATATTTCTGAATAGAATTCACTTTTTTCATCTAGTACAAAATGTATTCCCTTATCTTTATAAACAGCTTCATTGGAGTATATATCAACATCTTTAATTCCATTTTTTTCGAATATTTTGTTAATATAATAGCTAGTTCCAGCGCTAATAACTACAAAATCTCCACCTGCAGCTTTAACCTTCTTTATAAAGTCACCTGCATATTTATCAAATGAGATTTTCATTATATCCTCATCTATTTCCTTCTCATCTCTTCTTATATTTTTAAAAACATAACCTAAGTAATCCACATCTTTTATTTTTTTATTTCTCCAGTCCTTATACATCTGTGCACATTCATCTTTTAGGTATTCGTCCATTATTATTTTATAAAAATCTTTCTCTGTTAGAGTTCCATCAAAATCTGATATAAATGCAAAGTTTAGCATAAAATCCTCTCCTTTGTTGTTATTTTGTCTATTCATATAATTTTTATTTATATATCTTATAGTTAAAATTATACACTTAGATAATTATAATCAAAACTTCATTTTCATTAAAATAACTGTTTTTTATATATAATCCTATTAAAAGCATATTAGTTAAATAAATTTTGCTATAGTTTCAATCACCATTGCAGCTGGTACAAGTAATATATAAGCTAAAATACAGAATGCAAGAGTCTACGCTCTTGCATCTTTATCTCACTTTATAGCCATATAATTAAATATCTCATTAAACAAATTCTTAGCTACAGGTGCCGCAGTGGCTCCTGCATAATAATTATTTGAATCTGGCTCATCTATAGATATGAGCATTGTAATCTTAGGATCACTTGCTGGTGCCATACCTGCAAAGGATGACATATATTTTCCTGGTGCATAGCCTCCATTAGGACTGGATTTTTGAGCAGTCCCCGTTTTCCCTGCTATATCAAGTCCAGGGACTTCAGCAGCAGATCCAACTCCATCAGTAACAACCTTTCTCAAATATGTCCTTAAAGTACCAGCGGTATTAGGGTCAAGTATCTTTTTCTCTCCTAAATTATTATATGTAGTATCTACTACTTGTTTATTAGTAGTGCTGTCTGTATGCACAATTTCTTTCATTATATGTGGTCTAATCCAAGTCCCACCATTTGCCACTGAATTAAAAGCAGCTAAATACTGCATCGCAGTCACTGAAATGCCTTGTCCAAAAGATATATTTGCTAAATCAACCTTATTTGTCTTATCAGTACTTCTTACTATACCTTTACTCTCACCAGGCAAATCTACACCCGTTTTCTGACCAAAACCAAATAAATTTATATATTTGAATAGCTTGTCTTTACCTAGCAAATCTACACCTAGTTTTACAAATCCAACATTACTGGAATTTTTAATTATATCCTGAAAAGTCTGAGATGGAAATCCTACCATATTCCATTCATTAATACGAACACCATCTACCATAGCATATCCTGGATCAGGAAATCTAGTGTCATCATTTACAACATTTTCCGACATGGCTGCATAAGAAGTTACTACTTTAAATATAGATCCTGGTTCAAAGGTATTTTGGACTGCATTATTCTTCCATGAAGCAGCAATTTGTTCACCGGTTTGATTTTTATTTCCATTGGGGTTATTGGGGTCATAGTCTGGCTTATTAACCATAGCCAATATTGCACCTGTCTTAGGATTCATGACTGTAATTGTAACAGACTTTGCTTTATTATCCGTTAAAGCCTTCTGTGCAGCCTGTTCTGCATATAGTTGTATTGTCTGATCAATAGTTAAAACCACATCTTTACCATCTACTGGAGGAATATATTGTGAATCCTCATAAGGTAAAGGATTTCCCCTATTATCCGTTTCTAATATTTTACGTCCTGCTATTCCTGATAATTCTTTATTATAACTTAGTTCAACTCCGGAAACACCATTACCATCTGAATTTACATATCCCATAGCACTAGCTAAAAAATTATTATTTCTGTAAAATCTCTTTGAGTCTGAGGATATTATAAATCCCTGTATTTTTAATGCATCTATTCTATCCGCTTGTGTCTTATCTATTTTTCTTGCCAATGTAGCAAATTTAACAGGCATACCATTAGGTGATTTTAAATATAATATATTAGATACTTGATCGTTACTCATATTTAATATAGATGATAATTTATTGGATAATTGACTCATAGACATACCCTTGATTTTCAAATATTGCCTTAAGGTATTCATATCTATATCTATTCTATAGGCCTCTACACTAACAGCAAATTCATTTCCATTTGTGTCTAGTATACGCCCTCTTTTTGCATTAACGGTAATTTGACTTGTCCATTGTTGTAATGCTTTAGTTTTATAAAAATTAGAATTAGAAATCATAAGATAAAACAATCTTCCTAATACTAGTGTAAATATTAAGGTAAATAATATAAATACACCTAAAAGTCTCTTAGTTCTAAAGACTCTGGTGCTAGTTTTTTTTTCTTTCAGGATACTCACTACCTTCCACGAATTATTACTTAAACCCTTGCTATATTCCCTATAATAATTAATTTACATATATCTTTTAACATATCACTTTTTATTATTAAAATTATACTATATTAGTAAATAATGATATCACATATATCTTAAAATTAAAAGTAGCATTTCACCCCTAAAATTTACAAATTTATGAATAAATATTTAATTTTCATCATTATTTATATATACTATAAAAATTATTAGGCATGTGAAAATAAATAACAAGTAAAAGATGCGACGTATATTTTGAATTATACAAGGAAACAGGTTCTGATGATAGTGGTGCTATCAGAAGGTTCTGTTAACGTAGTATAATTCAAAATAGACTAGTATACTGACTAGTTATTTATTTGAATATGCCTTATTGCAATAAATACTGATTTATAAAAATTCCAACAAAAAAAGCTTTATGGTAATATAAAAACCATAAAGCTAAAAAGCATTTATTTTTATTTATCTTTAACTAATTTTAAAGCTCTCTCTACAATATTATCTACAGTAATTCCAAACTCTTTATAAAGTATATCTCCTGGTGCAGATGCTCCAAAATGGTCTATAGCTACTATATCTCCATCTAAACCAACATATTTATGCCATCCAAAGGAAGATGCTGCTTCTACTGCTATTCTATTTCTAACTTCCTTAGGAAGAACTGTATTTTTGTAATCAGCATCTTGTGCATCAAAGACTTCTAAACAAGGCATACTAACTACTCTAACAGAAATACCTTTTTCTTCTAAAGCTTCTGATGCTTTATAAATATATTCCACTTCCGAACCTGTTGCCATAAGAATAATATCCGGCACTTTATTTTTGCTATCTTTAAGTATATATGCCCCTTTTAGAGATTCCTTAGAGCTCTCTTTATATAAAGGAAGATTTTGTCTTGAAAGTATTAATGCCGTTGGTCCATCTGTTCTACTTATAGCTGAATACCAAGCCGCAGCAGTTTCCCTTGAATCTGCCGGTCTAAATACATGAAAATTTGGTATGCTTCTTAGAGCAGCTAAGTGCTCTATTGGTTCATGAGTAGGTCCATCTTCTCCAACACCAATACTATCATGAGTTAATACATATACTACTGGTAGCTTCATTAATGCTGAAAGTCTCATGGCGCCTTTCATATAATCACTAAATACAAAGAAAGTTGAAACAAAAATTTTAAGGCCTCCGTGTACAGCTATACCATTTCCCATAGCAGCCATTGCATGTTCCCTAACTCCAAAATGAAGATTAGAACCACTCTTATCCTCTTTAGAGAAGTCTCCTTTATCTTTCATGTAAGTTTTGGTTGAAGGAGATAAATCCGCAGAACCTCCTATTAAGTTAGGTATTAAATTAACAAGTCTATTTATAACCTGACCTGAAGAAACCCTTGTAGCTGATTTGCCTTCAAACTTCCAAAAATCTTCATCTTCTAAAATATATTCTGGAATCTTATCTGAATGCCATATTTCCCACTGTTTTGCCAATTGTGGATATTCTCTACTATAATCCTGAAAAAGTTTATTCCATTTAACTTCTTCTGCTTCACCATCATTTTGTAGAGTTTTCATGTAATCCCTTACTTCTTGTGGAACATAAAATTCTTCTTCACTGCTCCACTTTAAGAATTCTTTTGTCTTCTTTATATTTTCTTCACCTAAAGGTTCTCCATGAGCACCTGCAGTTCCCTGCTTTGGAGATCCATATCCAATTTTAGTTTTTACTATTATAATACTTGGTTTGTTCTCATCTAATTTTGATGCTCTAATTGCCTTAGTTATATCTTCAATATTATTACCATCTTCAACTCTTATAACCTGCCATCCATAAGCTTCATATCTTTTACCAACATCTTCCCTAAAGGCAATATCTGTACTTCCTTCTATAGATATATTATTAGAATCATACAATACTATAAGCTTACCAAGTCCTAAAGTTCCTGCTAATGAAGCTGCTTCGCTTGAGATTCCCTCCATCATACACCCATCACCAGCTAGTGCAAAAGTATAATGATCTACTATTTTGTAGTTAGGTTTATTAAATTTACTTCCAATATATTGTTCAGCTACAGCCATACCTACTGCATTTGCAATTCCTTGACCTAGTGGTCCTGTAGTAACTTCTACTCCTACAGTATGCCCATATTCTGGATGCCCTGGTGTTTTACTTCCCCACTGTCTAAAATTCATCAAATCATCTATACTAAGACCATATCCAAATAAATGCAGTAATGAATACAAAAGCATCGAACCATGTCCTGCTGAAAGTATGAATCTGTCTCTATCTACCCACTTTGGATTTTTAGGATTATGTTTCATTTCCTTTCCCCATAGAGCATAGGCCATAGGTGCCGCTCCTAAAGGTAGTCCAGGATGACCTGAATTTGCCTTCTGCACACCTTCAGCAGATAATAGTCTTATGGTATTTACTACTAATTCATCAGTATTGTTCATTAAATTGCCTCCTTAGGTACATTTCAAAAATCATTTTCAACAAATTTCTTACTTCTATTACAAAAATAATTTCTTATATTTATACTATAACTATATACTACCTAACTTTATAGACTATTAAAATAGTTTTTTAATATTTTTATAGTTATTTTATCTCTAAAAATAGTAATTTGTAATTATTCCAAATTACTATGTCTTGTGAATGCAGAATTATTATCTTGATTCTTCAAATCAGCATAAGCAAGACATATTGAATCAAAAACCACATGAGCACATTGATCAAATAGTGAACCTAATGGTTGAATGCTAGCTGTTTCACCTTCTATACGATATTTTGTTGCTGCAGGTACATGCAACTTAAATGTAGCAATCTTTCCAAGTTCAGATTCTAAGTTAGTTGTTACTGCAATTACAGAACACCCCAGTGCTTTTGTTTTTTCTGCCACCATAACTACAGATTTAGTAGTTCCAGATCCAGAGATAGCTACAAGAACATCATCTTTTTCAATGGCCGGAGTAATGGTTTCTCCTACCACATAAACTGAAGCTCCAAGATGCATAAGTCTCATGGCAAAAGATTTACCCATAAATCCAGAACGTCCTTCACCTATAACAAAAATTCTTTTTCCAGAATTAATTATGTTCACAAATTCATCTATATCTTTCTCATTTATTCTTGACAATACACCTGCTATTTCTTTCAGTATAGTATTAATCCTCATCATATTTGCTCTCCTCCTTTAATTTTAGAAGCTGCTTCACTAATACTTCTTGCTGAGAGAACTTTATCTTCAGCTTTTGTAATAGAAGAACCAATTATAGCTACTTCAGCATTATTTTTTCCCAATTCATTTAAAAATTCTAAATTAATTCCACCTGCTAAAGCTAATCTTACATTTTCTATTTTTCGAAGAGCATTAGGTACCTTTAGACTTTTCAATTCCTGCTTTATACCTGTCAATTCCTGCATATCTTTACTTATATGTAAGCAAAAAATAGCATCCTCATATTTACATAGGTCCTGAAGTTGTTCACTAGATATATTTAGTAAATCTATCATTACCTGTTTTCCCATATTTCTAGCTACATTAATACAAGTGTCTATGGAAACCATTGGAGCTGCCCCCATAACCGTTGCTATATCTGCCCCTGCATTAAAACACATTTCGAATTCATATTTTGCGTTATCAAAAGTTTTTATATCTGCTACAATAATTTTTTCAGGAAAAGCCTTACGTAGCTCTCTTACACTTTCCATACCGAATTCCTTTATAAGCGATGTTCCAACCTCAATCCAATCAATATACATTCTAACTTCATCTGCTATCTCTATGGCTTGTGGCACAGTAAATCTATCTAGTGCTAATTGTATTTTCATTATTATATCTCCATTCATTTAATTTAATTGCCATTTAACTTTTAACATTATAATTAAAATCATTAATATCACTTACAATTTATAGTAACAATTTACCTTATTGTCAATAGCTTTCATAAAAAAATTATACATATTAATAAATATTCAAACCTATTTTTAATTAATATATTTTTAAAAGGACTAATTTTAAATTGTTCTTTTTCTATTTTTTCAATTTTCATATATCTTATAGCTTTATATGTAAACCATTAAAATATTTTTATAAATTATAATATCAATTGTGAATAATAGCTATTTTATTATCAATTCCTTTTATTTTACTATGTATTGTATCGTTACGATTAATTAAGTTAACTTATATAATAATTTTGTATAATTTATAACCTTGTAAATGAATTATAAAAAATCATATCTAAATGCCACAAAATGAAATTTTATAGAATACAACTTTCATTTTCATTTATTTATAGCTATATAGTATAATTTTAAATATATTAATAAAACATAGTTAAACTTTATATAACTATAAATAACTATATATATTGTAATAAATTTTTCAATATTTTTATTATATAATTTATTTTTTTATAAAAAACAAATTATATACTTATAATACCAAATTGCAATTTATTACACCAATCAACTCAAAACTACTTGATTTTAAAAATAAAATAAAATATAATAAAACCATTAGATTATCACGTGACATTATAGTTGATTTATATAACGTTATGTAATTTTATATCATAACAGTAATCTTATGTTTACTTACGTGAATTTATTTATAGTTCATAACATAGCATTACATAACATTATAAAGCACCGTATATACATACCTTATACAATACTTTATATAAAGGAGGATCTTATGAAAATTTTAAACAAAATTGATTTAAACAAAAGTTCAACAACTATACTGGAGAGTTCGTCAGAAACGACAAAAGTAAAATCACCTAAAAATTATCTTATTATAGGATTAGTACTATTGCCAGTATTAGCTTTTATTATTTCTTTTAGCGTTGGTAGATACGCAATTTCTATACCTACATTCTTTGATATTTTTTATTCAAAATTATTCGGACTAAAAATAAATTATCCTGATACTGTTTTGACGGTACTGTTTAAAGTTAGAATTCCACGAATTCTTGCTGCCATGATGATAGGTGCAGCTCTTTCTGTATCAGGCGCAACCTATCAAGGATTATTTAAAAACCCTATGGTATCTCCTGACATTTTAGGTGCCTCAGCCGGTGCAGGTTTTGGTGCAGCTATTGCAATTCTTTTTTCCTTTAATCTTATAGAAATACAAATATGTGCTTTTGTCTTCGGACTACTTGCTGTATCATTAACTTATTTTATTAGTTCTCTAATAAGTAGTGAAGATAATGGAGTCCTAAGCCTAGTACTTACAGGTATGGTAATTGCAGCTCTCTGTTCAGCTTTTATATCGCTTATAAAATATGTAGGTGATCCATATAACAAACTTCCCGAAATCACTTTTTGGCTTATGGGTGGTCTATCGTCGATAACTACCAAAAATGTTTTATTCATGGTTATTTCTATGATATTTGGATTGCTTCCAATAATTCTTTTAAGATGGAATCTAAATGTTCTTTCTCTTGGTGAAGAGGAAGCAAGGTCCCTTGGTGTAAATACTTCTAGACTTAGAATTATAATGATATTATGTTCAACCCTAATGACTGCTGCTTCTGTTTCTATAGGAGGATTGATTGGGTGGGTAGGACTAATTATTCCTCATTTAGCAAGAATGATAGTAGGACCTAATTATAGAATCTTAATTCCAGCATCTGTACTTATTGGTAGTGCATATCTATTGCTAGTGGATGACGTTGCAAGAAGCTTATTTTCTATGGAAATTCCGCTAGGAATACTCACTTCATTAATAGGGGCACCATTTTTTATATATTTATTATTAAAAGGAAGGAGAGGTTGGATATGATATTAGAAATAAAAGATGCCGCTTGTGGTTACGGTTCAAGAACAGTACTAAGTGGTTTATCATTAGACATACATTCTGGTGAAATTCTATGCATACTTGGACCAAATGGTGTTGGTAAAACTACATTCTTTAAAACTATTTTAGGTTTCTTAAAAATTAAAGGTGGTGAAATATCAATAGATGGTGAAAATATACAGAATTGGTCAAGGAGAAAACTAGCTAAAATTATTGCTTATGTACCTCAGGCTCACACTCCTCCATTCCCATTTCTAGTGAAAGATGTAGTTACTATGGGCAGAACTGTTCATTTGGGCATGTTCGCTTCTCCATCTAAAAATGATATAGCAATTGCAGAAAGAGCTATGGAATTGCTTGAGATATCTTATTTAAAAGATAGAATATATACAGAAATAAGTGGAGGCGAGAGACAGATGGTACTTATAGCTAGAGCATTAACCCAAGAGCCTGATTTTCTAATTATGGATGAACCAACCTCTAATCTAGACTTCGGTAACCAAATCAGGGTATTGGAGCAAATAAATAGACTTTCTAAAACTGGACTAGGAATTATTATGACATCCCATTTCCCTGATCATGCTTTTCTTTGTTCTACAAAGGTTGCCTTACTGCAAAGAAATAATAAATTTATTGTAGGTTCTTCTGAAGAGGTTGTAACTGAAGAAAATCTTCAATCTGCTTATGGTGTTAATGTTAAAATCGCCACTACAATAGATAAAGATGGAAGCACTATTAAATCTTGTGTACCTCTATTGTCATAATAAAACTTATTTTTATTATTCTACATACTAAATTAATTATGCTTATAATGTTTTAATTATTTATAGTAATTAAAACATTTATATAAAATTTATTTATATCATTAAATTAAAGGAAGTGTTCTTATGAAAAAATTAAAAATTTCTATCGCTCTTATTATTTGTTTAGTTTTCTCTCTATTAGTTGGATGTGGAAACAGCTCAGCTTCAAATTCTACTTCTAATGCTACAAATACTGCCAATACAAAACCTACTAAACAAACTATTACAGATGTAACTGGTGCAAAAGTTGAGATTCCAACTAAGATAAATACTATTGCTGATGGTTGGCCTGCTCATAATGAGGTTTTAGTTATGCTTGGTCAAGGTAGCAAAATAGTTTCAACTAACAAAAGTGATGCTCCACAAACTAGACCTTGGCTCGCTGTAGTAAATCCACAAATGAAAAAAGCAACTACTGCTTTCACAAATACTGATGTAAATACAGAAGAATTATTAAAGACAAAGCCAGATATAGCCTTTAACTCTGTAGTTCCACAAATTGCAACTAAATTAAATCAGATTGGAATTCCAACTGTACAATTAACTTTTACAAATTTTGATGGATTAAAAGATACCTTTAAATTATCGGGTAAAATACTAGGGGTAGATGCAGAAAAAAAAGCAAACAACTATATTAAATATTTAGATGGTAAACTTAATTCAATACAAGCTATAACTTCAAAAATTCCAGAAAATCAGAAACCTAAAGTTTTACATATAACAGCTCTTAATCCATTAACTATAGATGGTAGTGATACAATAATAGATAACTGGATAAAAGTAGCTGGTGGTATAAATGCGGCTAGTAGCGTAAGTGGTAACATGAAAGTAGTCTCTATGGAAAACATATTACAATGGAATCCTGATGTTATTATCTTCAGCAGTAATACGGCTACTAATTCAAATGACAGAACAACAGCTATTGAAAAATTATCAAGTGACCCAACTTGGTCAAAAATAAATGCTGTAAAAAGCAAAAAAATGTATGTAAATCCTGATGGAGCTTTTTTATGGGATAGATATGGTGCAGAAGAAGCATTACAAATACAATGGGCTGCTAAAACATTATATCCTGACAAATTCACTAATTTAGATATGGCTAAAGAAACAAAGAGTTTCTACAAAACATTCTTAAATTATAATCTTACTGATGATCAGACAGATAGAATACTCAAAGCTTTACCTCCAACTGATACTGCAACTAAATAACAATAAACTTTTTATAAAATTAAAAGCGTGGAGTAAATTCACGCTTTTTGTTAATTTCCCAAAATAGTATAAACGGCTCAATAATTTAATTAAGGCATATGAAAATAAATAACAAGTCAAAGATACGACGTATATTTTGAATCATACAAGGAAACAGGTTCTGATGATAGTGGTGCTATCAGAGGGTTCCGTTAACGTAGTATGATTCATAATAGACTAGTATACTGACTAGTTATTTATTTGAACATGCCTAACTGTATATCATTTAGACATATTAGGCATATCCTGCATATTACTCATACTATTTATTATCTCAGGATTTACCATGCCAAATATCATTGCAACATGAGCTACTACAAGGAATCCACCAATAAGTATAAAATGAAGTTTCATCTTTTCTTTAATAGATTTGTTCTTAAAAATAATATTTAATTCCATCAAAGCAATTGGCAAAAGAAAAACAACACCACTTAAATAAAACCCTACAGCAACTACGTCTACCCAAGTATGCCATCCACTATTTGCTGTAAGTGGTATTATTACATTGATAAAGAGATATATAAATATAACTGTAAAATAAAAACCATCAATAATGCCTACAATCTTATTTAAAGTTCTAGTCCAACCTCTCTGAATATTATTAAAAATGATAAAAAATTCAGTAATTGTAAGAGTCTCTGCGGCTATTACAGGAATAGCCATAAAAATTATTAAGTTCCATGGCTGATTATTTGATAAAAGTGACATATAATGAGTCATGTTCATTTTATTACCTTCTTTCTTTTTTAAATAATAGTATCAAAAAGTTATGTTGATTTTATGAAGCTTTTAGATAAATTCACATATTATAATTAAAAGTATAAATTTATTTATACTAAATTTTACTAATAATATTCAAATTATCTGGACTATAATTTAGAATTACTTACTGACACAAAGATAAGAAGACCTATTTAGTAATTAATTTTGTTTTACTAAATAGGTCTTCTTATCTAATTAAATATTTTCAAATTAAAGTTACCTGTATGTCATTGCATCTTCTTATTTCAAATTAATTAGTAATTCTCCTGCTTTTACCTGTTGCTCTTCTTTTACATTTATAGATTCAACAATTCCATCACTAGTAGCTGCTATTCTAGTTTCCATTTTCATAGCTTCTACAATCATCAACGGTTGATTTTCAGTCACCTTATCACCTTCCGAAACTAATATCTTTAAAATCGTTCCCGGAATAGGTGCTCCAACTTCTAATGGATTTGAACTATCTGCCATCTTTGTAGAGAATATTTCTTGCAAATTTGTACTATTTTTATCTTTTATTTTAATTTCTCTACGATTACCATCAACTTCAAAATAGAGTCTCTTATTTCCTTCATTATCTATTTTCCCAACGCCTGCAAGCTTTATCATATATGTTTTTCCATTAGCTACTTCTGCTTCACAAGTTTCTCCTTCAGCAAGACCATGGAAGAATATATCACTGCCTAATCTACTTAAATCTCCAAATTCTTTGATATATTCTAAGTAACCCTCAAATACATCTGGATATAAAGCATAACTTAATATATCTTTATTATTTGGACTAAGGTCGTATTTATCCTTTAAATAATTCTCTATTTTATTGAAGTCTTCATCAGGAAGTAACTCTCCCGGTCTACATGTAATAGGTTCTTCACCTTTCAAAACTAAATCTTGAAGTTTTTTAGGGAATCCTTCCATTGGCTGACCCATCATACCTTTAAAATAAGCTACAACTGAATCTGGGAATGCCATGTTGGCAGCCTTGTCATATATATTCTCTGGAGTGATATCATTTTGAATCATAAATATAGCAAAATCCCCTACCATTTTAGATGATGGTGTTACTTTAACAATATCACCTAACATATCATTTACTTTTTTGTACATTGCTTTGATTTCACTAAATTTATGTCCAAGTCCAAAACTCTCTACTTGAGGTTTTAAATTTGAATACTGACCTCCTGGAATTTCATATTCATATATTTCCGCAGAACCTGATTTAAGTTCTGATTCAAACTTGTGATAAACAGGTCTAACTGCTGCCCAGTAGTCTGAGACCTGTTGAATGCCTCTTAAATCTATTCCAGTATCTCTCTTTGTATTTTTTAATGCAGCAGCTACTGAGTTTAATGCTGGTTGACTTGTAAGCCCTGACATACTGTTAAATGCTGTATCTACAATATCAACGCCTGCTTCTGCAGCCATTAGGACTGTTGCAACTCCATTACCTGTAGTATCATGAGTATGAAGATGTATTGGCATTCCAACCTCTTGTTTTAATGCACTTACTAGTTTATATGCCGCATGCGGTTTTAATAATGCAGACATATCTTTAATTCCAAGAATATGAGCTCCTGTTTTTTCTATTTCCTTAGCTAACTTTATATAATAGTCTAAATTATATTTTGTCTTCTTATCATTTAAAATGTCTCCAGTGTAGCAAATACAAGCTTCAGCTACTTTACCGCTCTTTAACACTTCATCTATGGATACTTCCATTCCCTTTAACCAATTTAAAGAATCAAAAATTCTAAATACATCTATACCACTATTTGCTGATTCTTTTATGAATTCACGTATTATATTATCTGGATAATTTTTGTAACCTACTGCATTTGCTCCACGTATAAGCATTTGAAAAAGTACATTTGGTATTTTCTTTCTAAGCTGTGCAAGTCTCTCCCAAGGTGACTCATTTAGGAATCTATAGGCTACATCAAAAGTAGCTCCTCCCCACATTTCAAATGAAAACAAATCTTTTCCACAGACAGATGCAGCTTCTGCTATCTTAAGCATATCTCTTGTTCTCACTCTAGTAGCCATCAAAGACTGATTAGCATCTCTCATAGTAGTATCTGTTAAAAGTAATTTATTTTGCTCTTTAACCCAATTTACAAGTCCTTCTGGTCCTTTAGTATCTAAAATTTGTTTTGTTCCATTTAAATTAGATTGAATTTCTATCTTAGGAACTACTGGCACATCGTATTCATTTTTAATTCCTTTGGTTTCATTAACTACCTTTTCTCCAATAAACTTTAATAATCTACTTTCTTCATCTGCATGTGGTTCAATATTTATTAATTCTGGATTTTCATCAATGAACCCTGTATCGCATTCTCCCTTTAAAAAAGTTGGATGATTTAACACATTGATTAAAAATCCTATATTTGTCTTTACTCCACTTATATTAGTTTCTTTAATTGCTCTAATAGCTTTTCTTATACAATCTTTAAAAGTCCTTGACCAAGATATATTTTTTACTAGAAGACTATCATAATAAGGGCTTATTACCGCTCCTGAAAAACCATTACCACCATCTAATCTTATTCCAAATCCAGAACTGGTTCTATAAACTTCTATTTTCCCTGTATCTGGTGCAAAATTATGAGATGGATCCTCTGTAGTTATTCTACATTGTATTGAATATCCTCTTACTTTCACATCATCTTGAGAATGTATACCTATTTCCTCAGAATCTAATTTATAGCCTTCAGCAATCAGAATCTGACTTTGTACAATATCTATACCTGTTACCATTTCTGTTATTGTATGTTCAACCTGAACTCTAGGATTCATTTCTATAAAATAATGATTTCCGTGCATATCAACTAAAAATTCTAATGTTCCTGCACTTCTATAATTAACTGATTTTGCTATTTTTATAGCATCTTCACAGATCTTATTTCTCTTTTCATCTGAAATAGAAAATGCCGGAGTATATTCTACAACTTTCTGATGTCTTCTTTGAATTGAACAATCTCTTTCATGCAAGTGAACAATATTGCCATATTTATCTCCTAAAACCTGCACTTCTATATGTTTTGGCTTTTCAATATATTTTTCCATAAACATAAGATCAACACCAAAGGCCTTCTTTGCTTCACTTTTTGCACTATTAAAAGAATCTGGCAATTCTTCTTCATTTCTTACAATTCTCATACCTCTTCCGCCACCGCCAGCAACAGCTTTTAGCATTATAGGATATCCACATTCTTTAGCAAGCTTTCTTGCTTGGTCTATTGATTCTATATTTTCTTCATAGCCTGGTATAGTTGGCACTCCAACTTGTTTAGCTGCTATTTTAGATTTAATTTTATCACCAAGTCTATCCATCATTTCTGCTGTAGGTCCAATAAATTCTATACCTGCTTCAGTACACTTTTTAGCAAACTCAGCATTTTCTGACAAGAATCCATATCCTGGATGAATAGCATCTACTCCTTTTTTAAGAGCAAGGCTAATAATTTCCTCAATATTTAGATAAGCTTCAACCGGACTCTTGTTTTCTCCTATTAAATAAGCCTCATCAGCTTTTGTTCTGAATAAAGAATATTTATCCTCATTAGAATAGATTGCAACTGTACGGATTCCTAGCTCTTTACAAGCTCTAAAAATTCTTATTGCAATTTCGCCTCTATTTGCAACTAATACTCTTTTAAATTCTTTCATTGTTAATCCTCCTAGTTTATCTACATTATCTTATAAAAAACGTCATTAATTCCTACTAATTAGAATAACTTGTTTTGTAGAAAAATGCAATATTTAAAGTAATTAAAATTCATATATATGTTGCAATAAATTATATTCATTATGGAAAGACTAATTTGTTCAGATCTAATTTAGTTATTATTAGTGTATAATTTTAATTTCAACTTATATATCAATTATTTTTAAATTTTTTGAATATTCAGTTGATATATATTTATAATGATGTTATAATGTAAACAAGAAGAAAATAAAAAAACTTCTTACAAATCCTAACTCATAGGATAAAATAATATAATTAAGCATCTAATAGTATCATATATATAACATACATGGTACAAATATTAATTATTTGACTGAAGTATAAGTATATAGATGATATCTATTACAGATGTGAAACACATTGAAATACAATTATGTGTAATATCAATCCATAAAATATAACATTTAAGGACTTAGTTATTATGTTTTATGAAAAGATAATTTATTACAACAAATTAAAAAACATCTTAATTTTATAATATCTAAATAGTATATTATAAAAAATAAATTATAGAAAAGGGTGATCAAAATACAATCAGAAGAACCAGGCTGTATAAATGAGTTAGGATTTGTTTAACCACCAATTAGTTATTATCATAGCTAATTGGTGGTTATTAATTTTTCTGTATTTTCTGAAGACGCCTTAAATGAATATTAAACACGCCATAAAAATTCATTAGAATAAACTCTATAGTACACTTACTCTCTAAATTAATATCATCTCTTTTGAATTACTCCTTGCTCTTGCCTTCATCAATAAGCTTTAATTTTTTAACTCTACTGAGCTGCTTTATGTAATATTCTCTTTTTGTAGCTTCACTTTTTGTCTTAAAAGTTTCAAAATACACAATCTTCACCGGGAGTCTTCCCCTTGTATATTTTGCACCTTTTCCACTGTTATGAACCATTAATCTATTTTTTAAATCATTTGTATATCCAGTGTACAAAGTTCCATCACTACATTTTAAAATGTAAACATAATTCATAATTTTATCCTCTTGAATTTTATATATATATATTTATATTATTATTGTTCTATACTCACATAATAATATTATAGCATACACACTTCTTCAATGAGGTAAGGCACATTCAAATAAATAACTAGTCAGTATGCTAGTATATTTTGAATCCCACCGCGTCAACAGAACCCTAATATAGCTCACTATCTCAGGAACCTATTTCCTTGTTGACTTCAAAATATACGTCGCATCTTTGACTTGTTATTTATTTTCATATGCCTAACATAAAAAAATAGTGATTTTACAAATACTATTATACAAAATTAATGATAAGATGTGTAACTATAACAATAAAGACTTTCAAAGTCTATATAATATAGTTATAATATAATAAGATATAATCCATATGTTTCAATAAATTATATTCATTATAAAATTGCTAATTTGTTTAGAACTCATCTACTAACTACTATTAGTGTATAATTTTAATTGCAACTTATATATATTTAAAAAACATAAAATAGTCAGAGGGCTGAGTTAGCCTTTTTTTTATTAAAATAAGGACGTGATACTTTTGCAAAACTCTTTAAACATACTAAAAAATATTCCTATTTTTTCTCATCTTTCTGATGAAGTTATACAAAAAATAATTGAATTACAAAAGACAAAAAAATATAAAAAAGGTGAAATAATTTTTTATGAGGGAGATAAGGGGGAAGCTTTCTTCTTTGTTAAGTCTGGAAAAGTTAAAATCTATAAAACTTCTCTCGATGGCAGAGATATTACTTTAAATATATTAGGTGAAGGTTCGATTTTCGCAGAAGTTACTCTATTTAATGATATTAATTATCCTGCCACTGTAGAGGTGCTAGAAAATAGTGAGATAGGAATGATTTTAAATAAGGATATTGAGCAGATGATTTTAAATAATACTATATTGGCTTTGCAGATAATCAAAGTTCTTACTAAAAGGCTCTATCGTTCTCAAAAGACACTGAAAGAAATGGCCTTCAGTGATACCTACAACAGAATATCTAGAACCTTACTAGATTTATGTGAAAGACATGGCAAAAAAACGGAATTAGGCATTGAGATCGACACAGCTATAACAAGACAGGATATAGCAAATATGGTTGGTACCTCCCGTGAAACTGTAAGTAGAGTCATAAGCGAGCTTAAAAAAGAGAAAATTTTAGATACATCTTCTAAGAAAATTATAGTCATGGATAAAAACAAATTAACAGAATGTATTGATGAATTTTAGAATTGAATATTATAATGGTTTCAAATTATAGAGACATTTCCTAGATAAACCTAAAAAATTCAAAAAGTTGGTGATGAATTGTTTAATTTAAAAGATGAAAATATATCAATTAAAATATTGCTTTTTGCAAGCTGCCTCATATTATTTTTCTTAATTTTAATTTCTATATTATATTATGGCAACAATACCCTCTTAGGAAATTTTTATGAGCCTAACAATGATGATGTAAAATTCATTAGAAGTGCTTGGAATTTAGTGCAAACAGGAGTATATACATATCATAAACCACCAGTTCCAACAGTTTTTATGATGCCTGGTCTTTCATATACATTAGCTTTCTTTATGTCAATTTTCGGTAAATTTGGTGGTATAACAGCTTTTCGTATTACTCAAGGAGCAATACAAGTACTATCTCTGCTTCTATTATTTTTTATAGCAAGAAAGGTGTTTAACAGTAAAGTAGCTATTGTTGCAATAATAATGGATTTAATTTACATACCTGAAATTTGGGTTCCTAATCTCATATTAACTGAAACATTCTTCAAATTTTTTGTATTGTGTCTCGTTTATTTTTCCATATATGCTATAGATAAAGATAGAACTAAATTTTATCTTTTAGGTGGTGCAGCTTTAGGTTTTGCGACCCTATTTAGACCTACTATATCTACATATCCTGTGATTATTTTAATTATATGGATTATAAAAAAATTAAGCTTTAAAAAAGCTGTTAAATATACTTTAACTGTTACAGTAGTATTTTGTATAGTATTAAGCCCATGGTGGATAAGAAATTATAAAACATTTAATAAATTTATTCCATTTACCTTAGCTACAGGCAATCCCATGCTCCAAGGTACCTTTATTAATTATGATCAAACTACTAAGTCAACAGATGGATTAGATTATACTCATTATAATACTAAAAATCCTAAACTTTCTGAAATACAAAGAAATACTATGGAAATGGTTCTTTCAAAATACAGATTAGAAAGTCTTTTTCCAAAGGAACCCTTAAAATTTATTCGCTGGTATACTATAGGTAAAAGTAAGATTCAGGTTAGGACACCCTTCTATTGGAAAAATATTTTTAACATAAAATATAAAATTGTAGAGCACTATCATTACATAATACTTATTTTAAGCCTTGCTGGTGCCATATTATATTTTTTAAGTCCCAATAAAAATATACTTGGAATTTTACCCATAGCAACGGTAGTGTATTTTATTCTTATATATCTTCCATTTTTCACTATGAGTAGATATTTTTATCCGGTTATGCCTATTTTAATTATGTTTTCTTCCTATATTTTTGTAAGTATATTTGAAAATATTCCTTTCAACAAAAAAATAAGTTTCTAAACTTATTTTGCAGTATTTATTAAAAAAGAGCGAACTAACATTTAAGCTAGTTCGCCCTTTCTTAATATTTTATCCCATCATTTTAGCTAAATCTGCTTTTGCATCTCCACTTACTAAATTTAAGTTAAAGTTATCTTGTAATACCTTTATTACTCCCTCTGATAAAAATTTAGGTGCTGAAGGTCCTACATATACATTTTTAATTCCAAGACTGAATAATCCAAGTAATATTGCAACAGCTTTTTGTTCAAACCATGATAATACAATACTTACAGGAAGATCATTAACGCTGCAACCAAATGCCTCTGCTAGAGCAAGTGCAATTTTTACTGTTGAACCAGAATTATTACATTGTCCAAGATCAATATATCTTGGAATATCTGTTCCTGGTACTGTTCCAAAATCTATGTCGTTAAATCTGAATTTACCACAAGATGTAGTTAATATTACACATTCCTTTGGAAGTGCTTCTGCAAGATCTCTATAATAATTTCTTCCCTTAGTAGGTGCATCACAGCCAGCTATTACGAAAAATCTCTTAATCTTACCAGACTTAACAGCCTCAATTATTTCTGGTGCTATTGATAATACTGTATTATGATGGAAACCAGTAGTTAGTGTCTTATCTGATTCTATATTTGCTTCTTTTAATTCCAATGCTTTATTTATTAATGGACTAAAATCATTGTTTTGAATCTTTTCAATTCCTTCAAGTCCTGCTGTTCCATAAGTCCAGAATCTATCTGCATAAGTTCCTGTAGTTATTGGCATTAAGCAGTTTGTAGTTCCAAGAATTGCTCCTGGGAATTTCTCAAATAACTGTCTTTGATCATACCAAGCCTTACCTACATTACCCTTTAAGTGAGAGTATTTCTTAAGCTCTGGATACCCATGAGCTGGAAGCATTTCAGAATGAGTATATATATTTATTCCTTTTCCCTCTGTTTGTTTTAAAAGTTCCTCTAGTGCATATAAATTGTGACCTGTAACTAATATACAGTGACCTTGAACCTTGTCCTGTGTTACTACCGCAGGTACTGGTACCCCAAGTTTTGAAGTATGTGCATTATCTAAAAGATCCATAACTTTAACTGCTGCTGTACCAACCTTTAATGCCATTCCTACATTTTCTTCCAAACTAAAATTTGAATTTGTAAGTGTTGTATACAAAGCTTCATTAACTATCTGATCAACTTCTGGATCTGTCTTTCCTAACTCATTTGCATGAGTTCTATATGCCGCTACTCCCTTTAATCCAAATATTATTGTATCTTGAAGACTTGCTATTTCAGGGTTTTTACCACAAACACCAAACTTTGTACATCCACCTACTGGTGTTTGCTCACATTGATAACAGAACATAGGATTGCATGTATTTTTATTTTCATCTTTTTTAAATATATTAATCATTTTTTAATCTCCCCTTTTTTATATTAACTCTATGACCCTATTCTATTATAATTAAATAACATATTCAGTGATGTACATCACATTATAAGAAAATCTTTTATCTTTTTATTATAAAATTATATTTGTACATAAAAAAACACTATCAACGTTTATTTAAACTTTGATAGCGTTAATTGAGTTTTATAATTTTCATTATAATATTTTACTAAAAATAATATTTAAAATAATTCTTTAGAACTTAACATCACTCTTATTTCTTATTGAGAATGTACTAATTGCAACATATGGCCTTTTACAAAGTTCTGCCACCTTGTCTCTAATAACTAGATTGGCTATAGCGAAAGTAATTAAAGCTATTATAATACCGTATACTCCATCTAGAATAACATGCTGTTTTATAAAAAGTGTAGATAAAATTATAACTACATTTAATATAGTAACAACAATACTTAATATTATATTTCTATTTTTACACTTCCATATACCCTCTATCATAAAGAAACAAGTCATCACATGTATACTTGGGAAACAGTTAAATGGATTATCTGCTCTATATAACATTTTCAATATACCCGTAAATACATCATTACCCACCAATATAGGTCTTGTGATAGTTGTCTGAAAAAAATAAAAAGTTAGATATGATATTAGAAGTCCACATACTAAACTAATTAAAAGCTTACAATAGGTCAATTTATCCTTTGTGCATATGTAAAAGAACACTAGCGGTACTAAAGGATACCAAACTACATAGGGTACTATAAATTCTTTTATAAAAGGTATACTTCTATCTATACTAGTAGCTAGGCTGCTAGTTCCTCTTACAGAAGAGTTCAAAAGTCCATAGCATATATTTAATATTAATATGGGAACCATAAAACAGAAAGCTGATATATTGTTACGTATTTTATTCATTGTATTCCCCCTTAGGATAAAAAGGTGATTTTATCTCATAATTAAACCTCATATTTATTATAATTAATTATACCTAGTTTACGCTCGGATTCTTTATTAACAAGCCAAATCCCTATACATACACATATAAGTGCTATAATGTTCTTTAAACTAAATATACTTTCTCTCAAGAAAATTGATGATAGTATAACTCCAAAAACAGGAATCAAAAAATTAAAGACAGCCACTGAACCAACTTTATTGTATTTTAAAAGCAGTGCCCATAGTGAAAAGGCTGTAGCTGATAATATAGCCATATAAATTAACAATAAAGAAGAACCTACGTTAAAATTATATACTCTCCCACCTAAAAACATTCCTAGTAATGTTAAAATTATTCCCCCAATAAAGAGATTATAACCTGTAACTACCATTACATCCATAGTTGTTGTAAGCTTTTTCCCATAAATAGCTGCTGCTGCAAAAATAAAAGCAGCTAAAATTATAAAACCCTCTCCGCTAAAACTAAAGGAACTTTTAAATAGATCTATACTAAAGTTTATAGACATTACCCCTATAAACCCTATAATGCATCCAATTATCTTATTTCTATTCAATTTATCATTTTTATAAATATAATTAGCTAATACTACACTAAAAAAAGTACCGGTAGCATTCATTATTGACCCTTTAACTCCAGTAGTATTAGAAAGCCCCACATAGAAAAATATATACTGCACTGCTGTCTGCGTAAATCCTAACATAAATATTTGAGACATATTTCTCTTAGATAGAGTAATTATACTCTTTCCACTTAATCTGGCTATACTAAGTACAATTATACCCGCTATAGTAAACCTATACCCAGCAAATATAATTTCAGAAGCTATATCACCCTGAGAAATATTGAATAATCTATATCCGATTTTTACAGCAGGATAGGCACTTCCCCATAGTAGACAACATAGAGAAGCAATGAAAACAACAAATTTTTTATTTGTAAATATATTATTTGTATTATGCAAAGTATTATAAGTCCCTTCTTTTTATTACATTTCCCTATTATAGTCCAATAAAGGCTAAATTTCAACAAATCAAATTATTACTTATTAATCTTCACGATATTTGCTTAATATTTATAAAAAAAGTTATTGAAATTAAAATAGAAAAACCAGTTTATTAGATGGGTTATACGGTTATGTATTATTTTACCACTAATTAGCATCTTATAAATACTAATCAGTGGCTTTAGGTATCTGAAAAAAAATAACAAGTCAAATATGCCACGGATATTTTGTGTCATACTGACTGGCCATTTCTTAAAGATGCCTTAATTATAGATATTTATCTAATATATTATTATTCTTCAAGGTGTTTACAAGCGACTTTATTTCTTGATCTTTATTTTTATCCATTATCAGAATTACATCTCCTGAATCCACTATAATTAAATCTTTTATTCCAAACCCTATTACAAGCTTATCTTTTCCAAATATGCAGCAGTTTTCGCTTTGCTCTAAAAATGTATTCCCATTAATACTATTTCCCCGGTAATCATTCAAAAATCTAGACAATGCAACAAAATTACCTATATCATCCCATCTAAAGTCACATTTAACTACATAGGCCTTTCGGGTTTTTTGTCATTATACCAAAATCTACTGATATACCATCTATAAGATCATACTGCTCTCGTATAATTTCTTCTTCCTTTTCTGTGCCTAAATACTGATATATAGTCATAAGGCTTTTATACATCTTAGGAAGATATTTTTCCATCTCTCTTAGAAATGAATCTGCCCTCCATATAAACATCCCACTATTCCATAAATAGTTTTCTGCTAATAAAAAATCCTTTGCAACTTCGATATTAGGCTTTTCAACAAATCTTTCTACTTTATAAGTAGAATTAACAGAAGTAATCTTTTCTCCCATCTGTATATACCCATATCCCGTTTCAGGTCTTGTTGGTGGAATACCAATAGTCACAAGCCCTCTTCTTCTTTGTACTACATCAACTCCTTGCTTTAATGTATCTATAAATTCTTTTTTTCCTTCAACATGATGATCAGAAGGAAGAACCATCATTACTGCATCATTATCTTTTTTTAATAACTTTATAGCTGACAATCCTATACAAGTAGCAGTTTCCTTATTGACAGGCTCTGCATAAACATTTTCTTTCTTTATTTCTGGCAGTTCTTCATATACTTTTTCTATATAATTTTCATTAGTCACAATATATATATTTTCCTTATCGACTAATGGCTTTATTCTATCAACAGTATTTCTTAAAAAGCTTTTATTATTAATTACTTTTAAGAATTGTTTAGGGTTCTCTTCACGAGATAGAGGATAAAGTCTTGTTCCCTTTCCACCTGCCAATATTAGCGCATATAACAAAAAAAACACCTCAATAATTATTGCTCACACTAATATGATATGAACAAATATATTATAAGGTGATTAACACTCTAGTGCTTTGTTTAACGCCTAGAGTGTTTTTATTTTTTAACTATTTCCTATCTACACATCTTTATATTCTACATCTATTACTTCTCCATCCAAATCGTCATTTGATGTAAATCTAGAAGTATCATTATAGTTTTTTCTTGCACTTGTATTTATTTTTGATTCACTCTTTTTAAAATGCTCTTTAAAATATCTTTTTCCTCTTATTGCGGCATAAATTATAACTCCTGCTATTATAAGTAAAGGTATTAAATGTATCAATAGATATCCGCCTATCAATACAACCGCCGCTATAATCATTAAACCAAATATTCCCGAAAGACTTTTTCCCATGAATTCCATTTTCCCACTTCTTTCTTTAAATTATACAAATATATATCTTCGAAGAAATAATCAATTGCTACTCTCTCAAAATGTTTTGCTTATTATTTCTCTTCATATATCTAATATTATGTATAAACTAATTACTTTTAACTATGTATTCATTATATCACAAATTCATAAAGAGTTATTTAATATTACTTAATAAAGTATTAATAAATTGTTAAATTTACAATGCATACATAAATATTATAAGAATATATTTATAATAATATAATTAATATAGGGAGGTTATGAAATGTATCCATTTACACCTAATTCCTATGATAAAACATCAAAATATCTTTTTAACTTAATAGGCAATATAAATGAATGTATTAAATTTATAAATGGGGTAGTAGATGAATTGTTAATGGTAGACAAATTTAATAAGAGTGCAGATTTTTTAAAGTTTATAATTCATTTTAATCAAGGAAGCTTTTCTAGTTTTAAATGTGAAGGATACATGGAGTGTCTTATAGCTTCTAAATTCTATGCTCCATCTCTTTTATGTTATTTGTTAAATGAAATAGATATTTCACTTAATCATTTTAATGAATCTCTTATATACCTTGAAAAAGTAAAAACAAACTATAGAACGCTAAATAATGAAGATTTCAAAAAATTGCTAGAAGAGATGGATAGCTTTACTAGTATATCAAAGGTAATAAAAGATGTGGCTGATCTTTACAATATCCCATTTTAGCAAATATATTTTTAAATATAAAAGATATTTCGGTGGCAAATGGACATAAAACATAGGAATCCATCTCCACCCTATTCTTAAATTAATGTAAAAATAAATTATACTGTAATTATCCAATAATAACAATTGACTATTTACTTTTAGAAACAAATTCATTTTTTTCTATAAAAAATCTCCAAGGGAAATCTTTTGCCTCCTCTGCATAATCAATGCCTATCCTCTTTGATATTCCTATATTGAAGGACTTACTATCACTTTCTTCAATAAATAAAACATCTCCACATAAATCAATCCCATTACATGACTTATCAATAGCAAATGCTTTACAAAGTTTTGATGGCCCATTTGTCAGATTTATTATCTGTCTCTTTTTTAAATCATCAAAAGATAGGTCAAATCGTCTTTTACTCATTATATTTAGCCCTTCTATTGGTTCAATTGCTCTAATAAGCACTGCTTCTCCTATACCTTCTTCTCTAGTAATTACATTCATACAATGATACATTCCATAAATAAAAAATACATAGGAAAAACCGGGATTTCCATACATGATTTCTACCCTCTTAGTTCTTCTTCCATTATACGTATGAGCTGCTTTATCCATAAATCCTTTATAAGCTTCAACTTCTACTATCTTGCCCTTAGTTATTTCACCTTCAACTTTACGCACTAATATTTTACCTAAAAGTCCCTTCGCAACTACAACAGTATCCCTATTATAAAATTCTCTTTTTAGCTTCATATTAAATCACCTCTTAAATATAATTCACAAACGCAAGTCATCTAATTCAAATATATCACTAATATCTTCAATCATACAGCCACTCAAGCTCTAAGTATAGTAACTATCAGAGATTTATTATAATACAAAATAGTCTAATTAATAATTTATTATATTTTTAAAATCTCTAAATTGAATAAAACATAAAATTAATGTCAAAATTATCTAATGTATCTAAAATAATTCTATTAATAAACCACAATACAAAATTCAAGAGGTGGTATAATGTACAATTTTAATAAAAACAATATTGAAAATAATATTCAAACAGTCTTAAATAGATTTAAACGAGACTTTTTTATTGAATACAATAATTCTTCACTAAAAACTAAATCATTAATGAAAAAATATTTCCAACATATTTATAGAAGATGGTATTATTCTTCTTTAGTATTTAATAATTATCTTTCACCATCGAATATTATAAATAAAATTTCTTTAAAAAATCATACTACTAATAACACCATGATGACTATAGCAAAACCAATATTAAAAAACAATAAAATTTGCGATATAGATTTTAATTTTTATGAATACAGTATAGAAAGTCATCCTGTTATAAAAGATCTTTGCCTTCTCACAAGCTTTTTTACTCCTGATAGAGAAATTGAAGGAAATGGATTTTTGCATACAAAACTCATTGAGTCTATTAAATATAAATTCACTATACCAGACGTATTTTATATAAATTACTTAACTCAGCTATCTTTTGATTTAGGAATTATAAAAAAGCTCCCATCAATAAACTGTAATAGGGCTCAAATTTGCTATAATGCTGATTTTTGGGAAAATGATAATAATGCACAATTTGATAAAATTATAAAAACATCTATAGCTATATCATCAAAAAAATTATGTGAAACATTATCTGAAGTAGACAATTTTTTTAATGTAAATTACTTAAATTCTTTGATTAAAAATGGAGTACATATAGAAAATACCATTGAAAATGACTTCTTAAGAAATCTAAATCTCACCCTTAATGATATTATGTCTATTATAGTAAAAGATCCAAAAGACCTATCAGACAATGAACTTGATACATTAAAGTTATTTAATTACCTTGGTTCTTTCATTGAAACATATTTTATAACAATACTAGGCCAATATTTAGGTATAATAAATCCTATTAATACCTATACCTTTATATTCCCTATAGAAATACAAAAGTATACAAAAAATTGCACTATAAATTGTACTCCGGAAATACTTTTATTTAATCCATGCTCACTTTATGATCTTTCAAGTTTTGGAGAAGTTTATATGGGTTCTAAAGTAAAAGGTACAAAACTTGAAACTATACCAAAGAATATAGATTATAGTAAACTTAATAGCTCCTTAAATACATTAAATAGCTTTAATGAAATTACACTAGATGATATTCTTAATTTAAAGTAGTCATATTAAATATAGTTTGATCTATTCTTAAAACAGCAATCTGTTTAATTATGGAAAATATGTCTTCTTTATGATATCTACACATCTATAAGTTATACTTAAAAAGAATAAATATTATCTATGCAAAAACGAGGGGAGATCATAAATGAGTATAAAAAAAGAGAAACTAAAAGTCTATAATATGACTTGTACCTCCTGTGAAGTAAGAGTTGAAAATACTATAAAAAAAATAGTGGGCGTAAAAAATGCTTTAGCTAGTTTTAGTTCACAACAAGTAATCATTGAATACGATTCAAATCTATGTAATATAGAAGATATTAAACTTGCCATAAAGAATTCTGGATACAGTACTGATAATCCCGGAAGTTTCAAAATTGTTGGTATATTGATAATAGCTGCAGCTATTATCTTATTAGGTACATCTACTGCGGGGTTTGACATGACTTCTAAATTAAATGGTGCAACTTATTTCATGTTATTTGTTGTAGGTGTACTAACCTCCATACACTGCATAGGTATGTGTGGAGGAATTATGCTTTCTCAAAGTATGGTTAAAAATAAATGCAATAAATTTGAAGCTATAAAGCCTGCTCTTTTATATAATGCTGGCAGAATAGTTTCCTATACTGTCCTTGGTGGACTTGTTGGAGCTCTTGGTTCTGTGCTTTCATTATCAATATCAATAAAATCAGGTCTTCAAATATTTGCAGGTATATTTATGATAATAATGGGACTAAATATGTCTGGTTTTAGTGTATTTAGAAAACTTAATATTAAACTTCCTTGGTCATCCTGTTCACTTAAAAGAAAACCCAGAACTCCATTTTTTATAGGTATATTGAATGGTCTTATGCCTTGTGGACCTTTACAAACAATGCAACTTTATGCCTTAGGTACTGGAAGCTTAAGCAAAGGCGCACTATCTATGTTTCTATTTTCTTTAGGAACTATTCCTTTGATGTTATGTTTTGGGGCGGTATCAGGTATACTAAGTAAGGGCTACACAAAAACTATATTAAAATTTAGCGGAATCATTGTAGTAGTCCTTGGCATTATTATGGGAACAAGAGGATTATCCTTAGCAGGAATTAATGTACCAAATTTAAGCTTTAACAATACAACTGAAGTACTAGGAGGAGTTAATAATTCCTCTTCTAAGTCAAATAATTCTTATAAGCCAGTAATAGAGAATGGTGTCCAAGTAATAAAAATGAATGCAGATAACAGTGGTTATACCCCTAACATACTTTACGTGCAAAAAAATATGCCTGTAAAATGGATAATAAATGGTAAAGAACTTACCTCTTGCAATAATGGACTAGTAGTACCCTCTCTTGATATACAGCAAAGTCTAAAATCAGGAGACAATATTATAGAATTTACCCCAAAGGATAAAGATATAAGTTTCAGTTGCTGGATGGGTATGATACGTGGTGTAATAAAAGTAGTTGATAATATTGAAAAAGTTGATACTTCAAAAACATCAACTGAATTACCACCTTCTAGTAGTGGTGGAATGCATTGTGGTGGAGCCACTGATCAAAGTACCCCACAACAGGACAGTATCTATGGAAGTGATTTAAGCAAAATTTCTACAGATGTACTAGTTCATAAAGCCACTGTATCTAACAATATACAAACTACAGAAATGAAAGGTATAGGCAACGATTTTAATCCTATTATAGCCGTTTTGAATAAAGATATGGATACACAGTTAACTTTTGATTTAAGTAGTTTCAATAATCCTGATGGTAAATTTTCTATAGTAAATGCTACTACTGGAGATACTATAATAAGCTTTGATGGTAAAAAAGGGATAGTTAAAGTTAAAATTAATTCAAGTGGGGCATACGGAATAGTTAAAGATAATAATGCATTAGGTATTATTGAAGTAGTTGATAATATTAATACAGCTGACTCACAAGCTATACGAGAAAAGTATATTGCTACTAATTGAAGCAAA
>NZ_BAEV01000027.1 GCF_000246895.1 Clostridium arbusti SL206
CTTTAAGATACGATTTGTATTGACAGAAATACGGTTTAAATAATATAATCTAGTATAAACTATATTATATATGTTATTGATTTGTTGAAGAGGAGAATAGCTAATAAGAGATTTTTAGCGAGCTGAAGATGGTGAGAGTTCAGTAGTTTTTTATTAAAAATGTGCTTAAGATTATAGTATGTTTTAGGGGAAGCCCTGTGAAAAGAACCTTGGAAAAGCGTCAGAGGGAAGTATTTATCCTGATGAAAGCCGTTTATGCTGCGTTATAGCATCGAGTGGACATAATGTCAATCAGAGTGGTACCGCGGAATTATCCGTCTCTGCAATTTTTTTGCAGAGACGGTTTTTTTGTTTTACAACATCAATTTATTTATAGTTAATAAAAATTTATTTTATATGAGGAGAGTAATTATGGATTATAAGAAAATAGTTGCAGAGAAAATTAAAGAAAATGTGGAGTTAGAATTAGAAACTATTGAAAAGCTGATAGAAATACCACCTAAATCAGAAATGGGTGATTATGCTTTTCCATGTTTTTCATTAGCAAAAACTTTCAGAAAAGCTCCAAATATGATTGCGGCAGATATTGCAGAAAAGATAAATAAAGATGGTTTTGAAAAGGTAGAAAATTTAGGCCCATATTTAAATTTCTTCGTAGATAAAGGCATCTTTACAAAGAACACACTTGAAGAAGTACTAAAGGAAAAAGACTCTTATGGTGCTTCAGAAGTTGGAAAAGGAAAAAATGTTACTATAGATTTTTCTTCTCCTAATATTGCAAAACCATTCCATGTAGGACATCTATTTAGTACAGCTATAGGAAATTCTCTATACAGAATTTTATCTTTTGAAGGTTACAAGTGTATAGGAATAAATCATCTTGGAGATTGGGGAACTCAGTTTGGTAAATTAATTTGTGCTTATAAAAGATGGTGTGATAAAAAGCAATTAGAGAAAGAACCAATAAAAGAACTTTTAAGGATATATGTTAAATTCCATGAGGAAGCAGATAAAGATGAAAGTTTTGAAAATGAGGCTAGAATGTACTTTAAAAAGTTGGAGAATGGAGAAAGTGAAGAAACTGAACTTTGGAAAAAGTTTAGAGAACTTAGTCTTAAAGAGTTCCAAAATGTATATAAACTATTAGATGTAAAATTTGACTCCTATGCAGGTGAAAGCTTCTATAATGACAAAATGGATGCTGTAGTAGAAGAAATAGATAAAAAGGGTTTATTAGTAGATAGTAATGGTGCAAGAGTGGTAATGTTAGATGAATTTAATATGCCACCATGTATTATTAAAAAATCTGATGGAGCTACAATTTATGCTACTCGTGATTTAACTGCAGCAGAATACAGAAAAAATACTTATGATTTCTATAAGAGTATATATGTAGTTGGTGGAGAGCAAAAGCTTCATTTTAAACAAGTATTTAAAACTTTAGAACTTATGGGATATGATTGGGCAAAAAACTGTAAACATGTAAGTTTTGGTCTTGTAAAATTTTCTGATAGAAAACTTTCTACAAGAAAGGGAGAAGTAATTTTTCTGGAAGATTTATTGAATGAATCTATATCAAAAACTCTTGAAATTATAAATGAAAAGAATCCTGAACTTGAAAATAAAGACGAAGTTGCTAAAAAGGTTGGAGTAGGGGCAATGGTATTTACATATCTTAAAAATAGTAGAGAAAAGGATATCGTCTTTGATTGGAAGGAAATGCTTAGTTTTGATGGAGAAACTGGTCCTTATGTCCAGTATACTTATGCAAGAGCAAAAAGTATACTTAGAAAATTAGGTACTGCTAGTACCGAAATAAATTATGAAAAATTAAATACTTCTGAAGAATTTGAACTCATAAAGTTTATAGAAGGATTCCAAAAGTCCATTTTTAGTGCTATAGATAAATTAGAGCCTTCAATTTTAACAAGGCATGTTATAGATATTGCAAAGGCATTTAATAAATTTTATAATCTTCGTAAGATAGCTACTGAAGAGGATGAAGAAATTAAGAATGCACGATTAAAGCTTGTAGAAGCAACTTCACAGGTAATAAAAAATGGATTGTATTTATTAGGAATAAATACAGTGGAAAGAATGTAGAAGTATAGTATAATTAATTATATAAGTAATCTAAAAAATAGGCTACATACTAATGCAGCGTTATTTAAAGATAGCTGAGGGGGGATAAGAATGAATAATATATCATGGAGTAACACTTTACCTATGGTAATAGTGGTAATAGTAATAATGTTAATTTATAATGTACTTAGAAGGTTTATTTTTGATAAGTTAAGAGTAGTTAAATGGTCCAAATGGGTTGTACTTGCAATAGCTATACTATTGGGTTTATTAAATGGATATATAGGAAATAAGTTTAATCCAACTAGTTTGCCATATTATGTTTGCTTAGGTGTGTTTATAATTTCTATATTTACTTTTTTTGATCTTATGGGTTGGGGAAGAAAATCCTATGCACCAAAAGCAAATAAAAAAGATGATATTGTTATAAGACCTAAAGCAAAACCTAATAGAGTAAAAAATAGAAATAAAGATAATAATAATTAGAGAAAAAAGAGAGCTTTAGGGTTCTCTTTTTTTATTTTTAATCAGTGTCTAAATTATACCTATAAGCAATTGCGGATAATTAATATTAATGGATAAGGAATAATTTAGATTAAAGTATTGACAAATGTGATTAAATTATATATTATAAAACTATACCAAATGAGTATAGTTTATAGATGGATGTGAGAAAATGAATATCACTCAGGAAAGTGATTATGCAATAAGGGCAGTACTTATCTTGGCAAAAAATACAGAAAAAGATATTTTAGATGCAAAAACTATATGTGAACTTGGTAATATACCTTTGAGATTTTTGCTAAAGCTTTTAAGAAAACTTATTAAGGCTGGAATAATAAAATCTTATAGGGGTATAAATGGTGGGTATGCACTTGCAAAAAAACCAATAGACATAAATTTAAGAGCCATTATAGAAGCTATAGAAGGTCCAATAACAATAAATAGATGCTTATATGATAAAGACACTTGTTCTGCCGGTAAAGGCGATACCTGTGCAATTCATGCAGCATTATATAATGTTCAGTCAAAAATGATTGAAGAACTAGAAAAAGTAAATTTTGATGATTTGAAAAAGGGTAATTGGTGAGCTCAAAAGGGCAGCCTTTTATTTACAATAAAGTATACTAAAATAGTATACTTTATGAAAATTAAAATTTAACTTTTGTAAAACCAGCATAAATATACTTTTAAAATTTGAGGAGGAATTACAATGTCAATGTGTAAATCAGCAGATTGTAAGTTATGTGAATTTCTAGAGTCTAAGGAAGGTATGGAAACATCTTTTAATAGGGTTGAACAACAAAAAAACAAATGCAAGTTTGGTAAAGATGGTGTTTGTTGTAAATTGTGTTCTAATGGTCCCTGCAGAATAACTCCTAAATCACCTAGAGGTGTCTGTGGAGCAGATGCTGATACAATAGTGGGAAGAAACTTTTTAAGAGCTATTGCAGCTGGATCAGCTTGCTATGTTCATGTAGTTGAAAATACTGCTTGGAATTTGATGGAGATAGGAAAGGGAAAAGGAAATTTAAAGATAAAGAGTCCAGAGACTTTAGATAATTTAGCAAAAGCTTTTGGTATTGAAGAAGAAGACTTAAACAAAAAGGCTATAAAGGTTGCAGAAACTGTAATTTCTGATTTATATAAACCAAAATTTGAAAAAATGAAACTTGTTAAAAAACTTGCTTATGGACCAAGATTTGAAAATTGGGAGAAAAATGGAATATTGCCAGGGGGAGCAAAATCAGAAGTATTTGATGCAGTAGTTAAGACATCAACAAATCTTAATAGTGATCCTGTAGATATGCTTCTAAATGCATTAAGTCTTGGAGTATCAACAGGTATTTATGGACTTATGCTTACAAATTTATTAAATGATGTAATGCTAGGAGCACCAAAAATAAGAGCGGCAAAAGTAGGGTTCAAAGTTATAGATGAGGATTACATAAACATTATGGTAACAGGTCATCAGCATTCTGATATTGCCCATCTTCAAGAAAGGCTTATTGATGAAGATGTGAAGAAAAAAGCTGAAGCAGTAGGAGCAAAAGGCTTTAAATTAGTGGGATGCACTTGTGTAGGACAGGATTTGCAATTAAGAGGAGAACATTATCAAGAAGTATTTTCGGGGCACGCTGGAAATAATTATACAAGCGAGGCTGTTTTAGCTACTGGAGGTATTGATCTTGTAGTTTCAGAATTTAACTGTACTATACCAGGTATGGAAGATATAGCTGAAAAGTATAAAGTTAAAATGATATGTATAGATGATGTAGCTAAAAAGAAAACTGCAGATTACATTCCATTTAGTATGAAGGATGCAGAAGATATAAGTGAAACATTAATAGATGCAGCTTTAAATAGTTTTAAAGAAAGAAGAGGCTTAGTTAATATAGATATTCCTAAGGATCATGGATATGATGATGTAATTACAGGAGTAAGTGAAGGATCTTTAAAAGAATTTTTGGGTGGAACCTGGGAACCACTTATAAAGCTTATAGCAGAGGGTAAGATAAAAGGTGTAGCAGGAGTAGTAGGATGCTCTAATCTTACAGCTAAAGGCCATGATGTATTCACTGTAGAACTTACTAAAGAATTAATAAAGAGAAATATTGTAGTTCTATCTGCTGGTTGTTCATCTGGCGGACTTGAAAATGTTGGACTTATGTCACCATCTGCGGCAGAACTTGCTGGAGACAGTCTTAAAGAGGTATGCACGGCACTTGGAATTCCACCTGTACTTAATTTTGGACCTTGCCTTGCTATAGGTAGATTAGAAATGGTAGCTGTTGAACTTGCAAAAGCATTAAATATTGATATACCACAGCTTCCACTTGTACTTTCAGCACCTCAGTGGCTTGAAGAGCAGGCTTTAGCAGATGCAGCCTTTGGATTGTCATTAGGACTTCCACTTCATGTTGCTATTTCACCATTTATTGATGGCAGTGAGCTAGTTTCTAAAGTGCTTAAAGAGGATTTAGTTAATATCACTGGTGGAAAGCTAATAGTACAAGAAGATGTTATTAAAGCAGCAGATGAGTTAGAAGCTATAATAGAAGAGAGAAGAAAAAGTTTAAATATTTAATATTTCAATTATGGTATATAGATACAACTGTTTAAGGTTAATATGATATAATTAAATAAATATATCAAAACAAACATTTTGATGTTGTTTATTGTTTATAATAAATTAATAAGTTTTATCTAGTAATATGGGAGGTAACAGTGTATGGAGAATAATGCAAGTAAAGAAATAATGGATAAGTTAACTAAGACATGTATTTGCAAGAGTATATCTAGGGCTGTTATAAAAAATGCAATTAAAAGTGGAGCTAAAACTGTAGAAGATGTACAGAAACTAACAGGGGCAGGTTCAGGTGGTTGTAAGGGAAGAAGATGTACTCCAAGAATACAAATGCTTTTAGATAGTGAAGAATAAAATGTTGAATATGTAAGATTATTTTAAGCTGTTGGTTTTATAGATTTTTAATATTAATCTATAAAACCAACAGCTTCTTTGAAATAGCTTTTTATTCTGAATGTGGGTTTACAGAATATATAATTTATGATATAAAAATGTTAAAGTGAAATTTAGTTTAATAAAGAGGGTGTTCTCGTGATATATAAATTTAAATCTTATAGACCTGAAATACATGAAAGTGCTTTTATTGCAGAAAGTGCAGATATTATAGGAAATGTAGCTATTAAAAAGAATTGTAATGTTTGGTTTGGAGTAGTAATAAGAGGGGATGTTAACAAAATATGCATTGATGAAGGCACAAATATTCAGGATAATTCTACACTTCATATAACAAAGGGTGAAAGTTCTTTAGAAGTTGGTAAATTTGTTACTGTGGGTCATGGATCAATATTACATGGATGCAAAATAAGAGATCATTCATTAATTGGTATGGGATCCATAATACTAGACAATGCTGAGATTGGTGAATATACAATAATAGGAGCAGGTAGTTTAGTGACTAAAAACAAAAAAATACCTAGTGGGGTACTCTGCATGGGTAGACCCGCAAAGGTGATAAGGGAACTTACAGAAGAGGAAAAAGAAGGTTTAAGATTAAATGCAGAAGAATATATAGATATAATTAAGGATTATAAATAATGATATCATCGTTCATGAAAAATTTATAAAGGGTTTAACACTAAAATACAATTGAATTTAGTGTTAAACCCTTTATTATATGCACTTTTATTTTAAAGTTATATCTGTTGTTTATTGCTTTTCATACGCATAAAGATTTTTGCAATTTCATTTAATACAATAGTTATTAAAGAAATGCCAATGACAAATGTCCAATCGTATATAGTTAAATTAAATACGTTAAATAAATTTGCTAGAAAAGGTACTGTTATAACTATATATTGAAGAAATATACCTACAATTAAAGCTCCTACTAAGTATTTATTGCTAAATATTCCTATTTTAAATATAGACTTTTTAGGATGTCTCATATTAAAGGAGTGGAAAAGTTGTGAAACACTTAAGACTACAAAAGCCATAGTTTGTGCATGTTCACCTGTTCCATATACTTTTTCTCCATATCTAAATGCTATCAAAGTTAAAACACCTATCAGTATTCCGTTTAATATAAGATATATACTTGAACCTCCAGCAAACAAACTCTCTTTAGGATTTCTAGGGGGATTATCCATAACATTTTCATCTCCAGGATCTACACCTAAAGAAAGAGCTGGCAATGTATCTGTAATCAAGTTTACCCATAATATATGAATAGGCTTAAGTGGAGTATCCCAATTCAAGAGTATAGCCACAAATAAAGCTATAATTTCACCTAAATTACAGGATAGAAGAAATATTATAGATTTTTTTATATTGTTAAATATGTTTCTTCCTTCTTTTATGGCAGAAACAATAGTTGAAAAGTTATCATCTGTTAAGATCATATCAGAAGCACCTTTTGCTACGTCTGTACCTGTTATACCCATGGCTACACCTATGTCTGCAGTTTTTAGAGAAGGAGCATCATTTACTCCATCACCAGTCATTGACACTATATTCCCCTTGGATTTAAAGGCTTTTACGATGTTAACTTTATGTTCTGGAGAAACTCTTGCAAAAACCTTTAGTGAATCAATTTTAGTATTTAATTCATCTTGACTTAATTTATCAAGATCTGTTCCTGAAATAGTTTCATCGTAGTTTTCAGCTATGCCCAGTTCTTTAGCTATGGCAAAGGCTGTATTTTTATGATCTCCAGTTATCATTATAGTTCTAATACCAGATTGTTTACAGGTAGCTATAGAGTCTTTAACTTCTAGTCTTGGAGGATCAATCATACCTACTAAACCTATGAAAATTAAATCTTTTTCAATATCACCAACGGGTATATCTGAAGAATCTAATTCTTTATAAGCACTTCCAAGTACTCTTAAGGCATCATCAGACATATCATTTGAAGCTTTCATGATTTTAGTTTTTATATCTTCTGTTAAGTCCTGTATGTGTCCATCTATATTTATTTTATTAGTTATTTTAAGAAGACTATCAATAGCACCTTTAGTGTATACAATATAATTTTTATCATATTTATTCATAGTGGACATAAGTTTTCTATCAGAATCAAAAGGCACCTCATTTACTCTTACAGAAGAAGCTTCAAGTTCATTTTTTAGTATATTGAACTTTACACCTACTTCCAAAAGTGCTATTTCTGTTGGGTCACCAGTCTTTGAATTCTCATTATAAGTAGCATCATTACATAACATTATGTTATCTAATAAAAGCTTATAACTTCCATTACTTAAATCTAAATCATTAATAGGTTTTAGAGAATCATAAGTATAGAATTTTGTAACTGTCATTTTGTTTTGAGTAAGTGTTCCAGTTTTATCTGAACAGATTATGTTTACTGCACCTAGGGTTTCTACTGCAGGGAGCTTTCTTATGATAGCATTTTCTTTTATCATTCTTTGAACTCCAATAGCCAATACTATTGATACAATAGCAGGAAGTCCTTCAGGAATTGCTGCTACTGCAAGACTTATAGCTGTAAGAAACATTTCAAATAAATCTCTCTTTTGAATAACAGAAATTATAAATATTAAGGCACAAATTGCTATAGCAACAATTCCTAAAATTTTACTCAGTTCAGCTAGCTTTTTTTGCAATGGTGTAAGTTCACTTTCAGATTCATCTAACATTCTAGCTATTTTACCAATCTCAGTATCCATTCCAGTACTTGCAACTATACCAACACCTCTGCCATAAGTTGCTAAAGTTGAAGCAAAGGCCATATTCTTTTGATCTCCTAAGGGAATGTTTTCATCATGAAAACTAATGCTGGCATCTTTACTTGAAGGAACTGATTCACCTGTTAAAGCAGATTCTTCTATTTTAAGATTTGCACTCTCTATTAGTCTTAAATCTGCAGGGGTGTATCTTCCAGCATCTAAAATAACTATATCGCCGGGAACAACCTCTTCAGAAGGAATTTCTTTTAGGTCACCATCTCTTTTTACCACAGCTTTAGGAGTTGAGAGCTCTTTTAATGCCTCCATAGCTTTTTCTGATCTAAATTCCTGAATAGTTCCAACAATTCCATTTATAAATATTACAACTAAAATTATTATGGAATCACTTATTTCTCCCATGAAAGCTGATATTATAGCTGCTGCTATAAGTATAAATATCATAGGATCTTTTAATTGAGAAAAAAAGATTTGAAATATAGTCTTTTTTGATTTAGATGATAGTTTATTTTCTCCATATTTTTCCAATCTTTTTTTTGCTTCTTCAGAAGACAGTCCCTCATTAGGATTAGTATCTAGTTCTTTTAAAACTTCTTCTGATGTTTTATCAAACCACATTATTATATCCCCTTTCCATAATGTTTAATATAAATAAACTCAGATAATAAAAATTGTCTATAAGGCATGTGAAAATAAATAACAAGTCAAAGATGCGAGGCCTATTTTGAATTATACAAGGAAACAGGTTCTGATGATAGTGGTGCTATCAGAAGGTTCTGTTGACGTAGTAGGATTCAAAATAGACTAGCATACTGACTAGTTATTTATTTGAATATGCCTAAGATCCATTAATATTATCTGTAGAATAATTATTTAGATGTATGCTAATGTGAATTATGTATAGATATTTAATAATTTATGCTAATAATCTATACAGGTAGTATAACCTATAATTTCACATATAATTATGTAAATAAAAAAGACTTATGTATAACGGTATATATGTTATACATAAGTCTTACTATTTAATGCAAACCCAGATGAAATCATCGGATGTTGAATTTGCAACAGATGCAATCTGTTAGTTACTCCCTTATGCTTATGGATAAATTATACATAAAATATTATTTTGTGTCAAATAGAATTTGTTATAATACTAAATTTTATGTATTTCAAAATAGTGTTTGTATATTATTTTTATAGAGACTTGTACAAAGCTTTTTATATGAACATAAACAAAATCATGTTATAATTAAAAAAATAGATTTTATGGGGATGATTTTTTGGAAGTATCAAGAATTAGAAATAGGACTACCATGTCTCAGGAAAGGAAAAAAGTAGATTCTAAAAAGAATTTTTCTCAAAATTTTAATTTTGAAAGAGACAGAAGAAATGAAGATGATATGAAAGAACTTTTAGATGATATAAAAAAAAGGGGAAATAGACTTGTAATAAGCAAGTGCTATGCTGATGTTAAAATATATAAAAACTTAATTAAAGAGTATCTACAAGGTGTGCTGGATTGCATGTACAAGGTTAAAAATGAAGCTAGTTTTTGGCAAACACAATACTACATAACTGTAGATGTAATAGATAAAAAATTGGAGGAAATCACAGAAGCTGTTATAAGTGAAGAAAAGGGAAATCTAGATATAGCGTCCACTATTGATGACATACAAGGCCTTATTGTAGACATATATAAATAGTAAAGCTTTATTTAATTCTATTAGTCTGAAAAACTTTATTAACATTAATAGGTTACTTTTATGTAAATACAAATTGGGTAAATGATATATCTCCATTGTAGATATAATACTAATATATGAAGCTATATTTTTGTGATATATGGACTACATAATAATAGTATTATGTAGTCTATATATAGTGTATAAATAAATATACATATCATTTAATACTTATTTTAAAAGGATTTAATATATCATTTTTAGTCTATTTATCTATCCAAGTGTTAAAGCTAGCATCAGAAGGCATTCGCCAGTCTCCTCTTGGAGATAAACTTACAGTTCCGACCTTTGGACCATCAGGTACTGCAGAACGTTTAAATTGTTGTGTAAAGAATCTGGTAATAAATTTATTAAACCATTTTTCTATAGTTTCTTTAGTATAATCATCTTTAAATGCAATTTTTGCAAGATACAGTATTTTTTCTGGAGCTGCACCTTGTCTAACAAAGTAATATAAGAAAAAGTCATGAAGCTCATAAGGACCAACTAAATCTTCTGTTTTTTGTGTTATGGTATCTCCCTTACCTTTTGGTAAAAGTTCTGGACTTACAGGCGTATTTAATATATCTAACAAAATTTCAGAGGTAATAGAATCCATTTCTTTTTCAGCTACATATTTAACTAAATATCTTACTAAAGTTTTAGGAATAGAACAGTTTACAGAATACATAGACATATGATCCCCATTATAAGTACACCATCCTAAGGCAAGTTCAGACAGGTCACCAGTACCTATTAGAAGACCAGCTTCTTTATTGGATATATCCATTAGTATTTGTGTTCTTTCTCTTGCTTGAACATTTTCGTAGGTTACATCATGTTTTTCCACAGGATGACCTATATCTTTAAAATGCAAAAGGCAAGCATCAACTATATTTATTTCTCTAAGATCGGTATCTAAATTTTTGCACAGATTAATTGCATTACCATAGGTTCTATCAGTAGTACCAAAGCCGGGCATTGTTATAGTAAGTATGTTTTTCCTTGGTAATTTAAGCATATCAAAGGTTTTAATAATTACCAGTAGAGCTAAAGTAGAATCAAGACCTCCGGAAATGCCTACCACTGCTTTTTTTAGACCTGTATGTTCAATTCTCTTTGCAAGAGCTGCAGTTTGAATATTAAATATTTCCTTGCATCTAATATGACGGGTAGTCTCATCAGAGGGTACAAATGGGTGTTTATCGATAAATCTATCGAATTCTCCAATACTTAAATTTTCATAATTGAAGTTAATTGTTTTACATTTGAAGGGACAAATTTTTGTACTGTCACTGAAACTTACATTTTTTATTCTTTCCATATCCAATTTATCAAAATCTATAATAGAAGTTATAACTTGATTTTCTCTTTGAAATCTTTCGTTAGATTTAACTATTAAACCATTTTCTCCTATCAAAAGATCACCACTAAAGAGTAAATCAGTAGAGGATTCATATACTCCACTAGAAGCATATATATAGGAGCACATGCACCTAGCACTTTGGTTTGAAACTAGATTTTTTCTATAGTCAGCTTTACTTACTACCTCATTTGAAGCAGAAAGATTACCAATTATATTGGCACCAGAAAGACTTAAATAGGAACTTGGAGGAATAGTAACCCAGAGATCTTCACAAATTTCTAAGCTAAGTTTTAATTTGCCCGAACTAAAGATTAAATTTGTACCGAAGGGTATATTTTCTTGAAAAGGTAAATTTATTGATTCATCTATAATACCTAAACCTTCAGTAAACCATCTTTTCTCATAAAATTCAGTGTAATTAGGTATATAACTTTTAGGGACAATACCTAATATTTTACCATTGAAAATTGTAAAAGCGCAGTTATATGTACAATAGTTATGGATTAAAATTGAACCAACTACTATTAATATATCCTTTTGTTTTGAAAATGAACAAAGTTTTTCCAGCGCTTCGTAGGATTTATGAATAAGTTTTTGTTGATAAAATAAATCTCCACAAGTATACGAGGTTACAGAAAGCTCTGGAAATATTATAAGTTTTGAATTATCGTTTAACGCATTAAATACACATTCTTTTATATTTTCTATATTAAAATTTATATCTGAAACTCTAGTTTTGGGACAGGCAGCTGATACTTTTATAAAAGAATTAACCATTTATATTCACTCCATTTCTTATCATTAGATTTAATTTATTTTCTTAATATAGCTTAACATATTGTATAATTTATATTCAATATAATGTTATTCTGTAATATATATAATATAATAATTTAAATGCTTATATTAAATTGAAGAGAAGTGATGACATAAGAAGAGTTTTGGTTTTATAGAAGCTAAAACTTGCATAAGTGGTTAGAAATATCGTATAATGAGTATAGATAAAACTTCATTTGATGATATTAATACGATATTATAATCATATGTATTATAGAATATTTTATTTATAAGGGGGAATTAACGTGTTAGGGAAAGGGCCATTGGAAATCTGGATAATAATTTCTGTAGTTTGTCTAGTTATAGACTTTTTAACCTCAGGTTTCATGTTTGTATGGTTTACTATTGGTGGAATTGGAGCTATAATTGCATTATCATTAGGATATTCTTTTATTGTGCAGATATCTGTATTTGTCATAGTAACAGGAATTTCATATGCTATAGGGTATCCATTTGCAAAGAGAATTTTAACTCAAAAAATTCCGAAAACGCCTACTATGGAGGAGAGTTTTATAGGCAGAATTATTACAGCCGATAAGGATATCAAAGAAAAAGAGAAAATAAAGGTTGATGGTATATATTGGACAGTGAAAAATGAAGGACAGTATATATCAAAAAATGAAAAGTTCAAGATTATAGGTCTTGAAGGAAATAAGCTTGTTATTAAAAAAGAAGGAGATGGGGTCAAATGACAATTATACCTGTATTAATTATTATCATTCTTATAGTAGTTATATTATTAAGCTCTCTTAAAGTTGTTACTACTGGATACTTATATGTAGTGGAAAGGTTAGGACAATATCATAGAACTCTTCAACCAGGTTGGAATTTTGTAATACCATTTGTAGACTTTGTAAGGGGAAAAGTTTCTACAAAACAACAAATACTTGATATTGAACCTCAAAGTGTTATTACAAAGGATAATGTTAGAATTTCTATTGATAATGTTATATTCTTTAAGGTTATGGATGCAAAAGATGCTCTTTATAATATTGAAAATTTTAGATCTGGTATAATATACTCTACAATTACAAACATGAGAAACATAGTTGGAGATATGAGCTTAGATGAAGTTTTATCTGGAAGAGATAGGATTAACTCTAAACTATTAGAAGTAGTAGATGAAATAACTGATGCATATGGAATAAAGATACTTTCTGTTGAAATAAAAAATATTATTCCACCTGTAGAAATTCAACAGGCTATGGAAAAACAGATGAGAGCAGAAAGAGATAAGAGAGCAGTAATTCTTGAAGCAGAAGGTAAAAGACAAAGTGATATATCCATAGCAGAGGGAGAAAAACAAGCAAAGATTCTTCAGGCAGAAGCTGAAAAACAAGCTAATATAAGAAGGGCAGAAGGTCTTAAAGAAAGTCAGGAACTTGAGGCTGATGGTAAGGCTAAAGCTATTGAAATAGTGGCATTAGCTCAGGCAGGAGCTATATTGAAAGTTAATAAGGCCATATTAGATTCTGGAACTAATGAAACTATAATAGCATTGAAACAGGTAGAGGCATTACAGGAAATGGCTAAGAATCCAGCTAACAAGCTTATACTTCCCAATGAAACATTATCATCTCTTGGAAGTATAGCAGCAGTTGGAGAATTATTAAAAAGTAAATAAGGCATGTGAAAATAAATAACAAGTGAAATATACTAGTATACTGACTAGTTATTTAGTTGAAGATGCCTAAGATTGTATTTTAAACTGATATAAAGTGGCTATCTCATAAGGCATTAATATGCATTAGGGGTAGCCATTTTCTTCTTTTTTAATAACTCAACTTTCGCACATTAAGGCATATGAAAATAAATAGACCAGCATACTGACTAGTTATTTATTTGAATGTGCCTAAAATAAAGGCGGAAGTCTGAAATTTCAAGATAGCTATTTTATGTTTTTAATTAATACTATTATAATATTTATTATTTGGATAAATAGGAAAAAATATAAATAATTTATTTACCTATGTAAATGTTTATAGTATTATAATATAAACATATAATAGTAATTGAAATTTATTTGACTACTTTATGAATTAAATTAGGAGGATAGTTTATGATAATAAAACCAAAATTTAGGGACTTTATATGTGTTACAGCTCATCCAGAAGGCTGCAAAGAAAATGTATTAGAGCAAATAAACTATGCAGAAAAGTGTAAATCACCAAATAGGTTTAAAAAGGTACTTATAATTGGAGCATCTACAGGTTATGGACTTTCTTCAAGGATAGTTTCGGCCTTTGGCTATAAGGCTAGTACTATTGGAATAGTATTTGAAAAACAGGCATCTAGGAATAGAACTGCTACAGCTGGATGGTATAATACTGCGGCTTTTGAAGAAAAAGCCTTAGAAAAAGGATATTATTCAAGAACTATTAATGGAGATGCATTTTCAAAGGAAATCAAACAAAAGACTATAAATCTTATAAAAAAAGATTTGGGTAAAGTAGATCTTGTCATTTATAGTATAGCATCTCCCAGAAGAAAGGATCCAGCTACAGGTAAAACCTATTACTCATTTTTAAAGCCAGTAGGTAAAGCCTATAAAAATAAAACTGTAAATTTTCATACTTTTGAAGTGTCAAATATAGAAATTCAGCCGGCTACTGATGATGAGATAAATCAAACTGTAAATGTAATGGGAGGCCAGGATTGGAAGCTTTGGATTGATGAACTAGTAGAGGCAGACGTACTTTCAAAAGGAGCAACCACCATTGCATATTCTTATATGGGCCCTGAAATCACCTATCCAATTTATAGACAAGGAACTATTGGAAAGGCTAAAGAAGATCTAGAAGAAGCATCTTTGCAATTAGATAATAAGTTAAAACCCATAAATGGAAAAGCTTTTGTATCAGTGAATAAGGCTTTAGTTACTCAATCCAGTTCTGCTATTCCTGTAGTTCCCTTATATGTTTCTGTACTTGATAAAGTTATGAAGCAAAAAGGTATTGATGAAAGCTGTATTGAACAAATAGATAGGCTGTTTTCAAAGATAAATAAGGATGATTTTGAACTAGATGAAGCTAATAGGATAAGATTAGATGATATGGAAATGAGAGAAGATGTTCAAGAAGAAGTCCGTGATATATGGAATAAAATAACTACAGAAAATATTAAAGAGCTAACTAATATCGAAAGTTTTAGAAAAGATTTTTTTAAATTATTTGGTTTTGAACATAAAAATATCAATTATGAAAAGGATACTCATGCTGAAGTAAATATAACAAATATAATAGAATAATTACTTTGTTTATAATTTAATTATATATAATCAAATGAAAATGCACTAATAATTAACATATAGCTTGTAAATGAAATTATAAAGATTTATTATTATAATATAAGTTTAAATTCAATATTATAACTTTATGGGGAATTGTTGTATATTTGAATAATATCAAAGATAATTTAATCATTGAGAAGGGGAGTCGTTTAATGAGAATAGTAATGCTTTCTTGGGAATACCCACCTAAAAATATAGGTGGATTATCTAATCATGTATACAATCTTTCAAAAGCATTAACCTTATGTGGACATGAAATACATGTAATTACTTGTGAGGAAGGTACATCACCAGTAGAAGAAAATGATGATGGTGTTATAGTGCATAGAGTTACACCGTATAAAATACAAACTGAAGATTTTACAAAATGGATTATGCAGCTTAATTTTTCAATGATTGAGGAATGTATTAGAATTATAAGGAAAATAGGAAAAATAGACATAATACATGCCCATGATTGGCTTTCTGCATACAGTGCAAAGGCATTAAAATGGTCATTTAATATTCCTATGGTTTCTACAATACATGCCACAGAAGAGGGAAGAAATAATGGTATAAGAACTGATATGCAGAGGTATATATCTTCAGCAGAATGGCTGCTAACCTATGAATCATGGAAAATAATATCTTGTAGCAATTATATGAAAACGCAGATTATTAATAATTTTAATGTGGCAGAAGATAAAGTTTGGGTAGTGCCAAATGGAGTGTATTCTAAGGACTTTGATTTTGACTTTGATCCATTGGAATTTAGAAGAAATTATGCGCTAGATGAAGAAAAAATAATATTTTTTATAGGAAGGCATGTTTTTGAAAAGGGAATTCAATTGTTAATAGATGCTGCACCACAAATAATAGCCGGTTATAGGGGAGCTAAATTCGTAATAGCAGGGACAGGCCCTATGACAGAAGAATTAAAATATAAGGTTAAAAAAATGGGACTTGAAAATAAAATTTTATTTTCAGGATACATGAATAATGAAACCAAGAGTAAGTTATATAGAGTAGCTAATATAGCTGTGTTTCCATCCTTATATGAACCCTTTGGAATAGTGGCCTTGGAGGCTATGATAGCTGGATGTCCTGTTGTAGTATCAAATACAGGAGGATTAAGTGAATTAGTAGAGCACAGGGTTAATGGTATGAAAATGATAAATGGACTTACTGAAAGTTTAAAAGACAATGTACTTGAGTTGCTTTATGATGATAAATTATGTGAATATATAAAGAAAAATGCCAAGGAAAGTATAAGCGAAAGATATACTTGGGAAGAAGTAGCTAAACTAACAAGTAAAATGTACAATTCGGTTAAAGAAGAAGCATTGGATACAGAATGGGATGTGGATAAAAAAGTTTTTACAGAGAAGAAGGTAACTGCTGCTAGCAAAGTAAAAAGGAAAAGGTCTACTGCTTCTGCAAAAAAAGAAGGTACTAATACTAAAACGGAGACTTCTAAGGAAACTAAGCCAAGAACAAGAACAAGGACAAGAAGAACTACTAAAGCATCTTCGGTAGCTGCATCTAAAGCAAAAATAGTATCTAGTACAGAAGCTATAAGTAAAACTAATGTAGCTTTGTCTAATGTTAGAAAAGCAAAGTCAGCCATTGCAGCTGATAGTGAGAAAAAGGTAATTTCTGAAACTGCAATTTCTGGAAAAGTAAAAACAAAGGTAGTTGATGGACGTAAAACTAAAACTAGGACAAGAGCTGCGGGGAGTGCTACAAGTACTAACAAAGCTACAAAGACAAAGAGTACATCTTCAACAAGGGCTAGTGGTAGTAAAAAAGCTGAACAAGATACTCAATAAAAATTTTTATTGAGATTTTTATTTATAGTTTCTATAAAAGAAAAGTGTATTAGGCATGTGAAAATAAATAACAAGTGAAATATACTAGTATACTGACTAGTTATTTATTTAAAGATGCCTTAGTAAGAAATTGCTCAATTTCTTACTAATACACTTTATTTAAATTTATCTTTCTTCTTTTTCTTTTTAACTGAATACCCAAAAGAGCCCAGTGGTTTTGAAATTAAACCATAGTACTCTCCATGAGAATAACATATAAGGTTTGCTTTATTAAAGCATATTTTATTATTTGAATCCAATAAATTTTCGTCTACCTTAACATTTAAAACTTCAAGTAAGAACAAATCATGGGTACCAAGAGGGGTAATGCTCTTTACTTTGCATTCTAAAGCCACTGGAGATTTCTCCAATGAAGGTGTAGCTATCTTTATTCCTTTGTTAAGTTCTAAGTCAAAATGTTTAATCTTATCTTCTTTCTTTCCAGAAACAACGCCACAATAATCTACAATCTTAACCATATCTTTTGTAGGAAGATTTATAACGCATTCGCCACTTTCCTTAATATATGTATAAGAAAGTCTTTCAGGCCTTACTCCCATAGCAATAATAGGATCTTTGGTACAAACAGTGCTCACCCAGGCAACTGTAAAAATATTTATTTTGTTAGATGAACTTTTAGAAGTAACAAGAACTACAGGAGCGGGGTTTAACATTACACTACCTTTAAAATTTAACTTACTCATTTATTCCTCCAATTTATTATACGGTATGTACATTTTAGTTTGTAAAGTATTACATTATCTAAATATAAAGTGATATTATACAATTTTAACATATAATTTAGTGAATCATAATAATTTATTAAATTATTATGATTCATTTTATGCATTATTGAGCTATAATGTATATATAGCCTATTAGGCACATTCAAATAACTAACTAGTCAGTATGCTAGTCTATTTTGAATCCTACCACGTCAATAGAACCCTCAGATAGCTTACTATCTGAAGAACCTATTTCCTTGTAGGCTTCAAAATATACGTCGCATCTTTGACTTACTATTTATTTTCATATGCCTTATGTTAATTCTGATAATACTTACAGAGGTGAAGACCATGATTAAGAATAAAAAAAATATAATTATAGGAATAATATTTTTTTTAATAGTAGCATATTTTTTTGTATATAAAAACTTTGCTATAGGTGATGCTGACAATCAACCTGTACACGGAACAGTTTTATCTGAAAATTCAAATTCTAGTAATTCTCAAAAGACAAATAAGGACTCTATTAGTGCTGAGCATGATAAGGTTCAAGTAAAGATTACATCTGGAAGTCATAAGGGAACGGTATTGAGCCTAGATAATCTTGTAAATGATAAGACATTTCATGAAACTATAGCACGTAAAGGTTCAGAGGTGCTTATAAATGTTGACGAAAATGATGATGGTAGCATAAAAAGTGCATACATATATGAAGTAGTAAGATATAAATATATATACATATTATCATTTGTTTTTGTTGTATTATTAGTGATTATAGGTGGGAAAAAGGGACTAAGATCTATTGCTGCATTATTATTGACAGGTATAGTTATATTAAAAGTTCTTATACCACTAATTGTAAGTGGCTTTAATCCAATAGTAGTATCCATTATACTATGTATAGGTGTGAGTATTTTAAATTTACTCATAATAAGTGGTAAGAATAAAAAAACTATGGCAGCAATTATAGGTACTGTAGGAGGAGTGCTTATAGCAGCAATTATAGGAATATCCATGAGCACTATATTAAGACTTACAGGACTTACTGATGAAGAACTACAGATGTTAGTTTACATATCTCAAGATACATCCTTTGATTTTAGAGGACTATTATTTTCAGGTATATTGATGGGAGCCTTAGGTGCAGTTATGGATGTCAGTATATCCATTGCTTCGGCAGTTAATGAAATTAAAGAGAAAAGTAAAGAAATTTCTACAAAAGAACTTATAAAATCAGGAATGAATGTGGGTCGTGACATTATGGGTACTATGGCTAATACTTTAATATTGGCCTATGTAGGAGCTTCTATGTATATTTTAATGCTAGTATCATCATATAATTTACCACTGTTTAGAATTCTAGATCAGGATATTATAGCTTCTGAAGTATTAAAATCTTTAGCTGGAAGCATAGGCTTGGTTTGTACTATACCTATTACAGCAGTAGCGGCAGCTTGGCTATTTAGAGAAAAAGCTGATTCTTAGTATATTTAATTTCATAATGTCAATAATTAAAAATGTACATTTTATTGACAAAAGAATACAATAGTAATATAATCATAGTAAATAGATTGAAATACTAAGTTATTAAAAACGGGTTTAAAAGAGGTGTTTAAATGAAAATTTCCACAAAAGGTAGATATGGGTTAAAAGCTATGATAGATTTGGCCTTAAATTCAGTTAATGATAGTGTTACACTAAAGAGCATAAGTGAAAGACAAAGTATATCCGAGGGATATCTAGAACAGATTTTTGCGTCTCTCAGAAAAAAAGGAATTATTCAAGGGAAAAAAGGATCTCAAGGAGGATATGTTTTAGGAGAATCACCAAGTGATATTACTGTTGGTGACATTCTAAGAGCACTTGAAGGGGAACTGAATTTAGTAGAATTTGATAAGACAAAGAATGAAGATAGAGTAGAACAGTGCATTAATTATAATGTTTGGAGCAAGCTTAATAAAAGTATAAATGATATAGTAGATTCTATTACTTTAGAAGATTTAGTTATGAAATATAACACACTTGCTAACGATGCATTCATGTATTATATTTAATTATATTATAAGAGGTGATTTTAAATGTCAAAGATCTTTAAGAATGTTACTGAATTAATAGGTAACACTCCACTAGTTGAATTATCAAAGTATGAAGCTTTAGAAAAGCTTGGAGCCACAGTTTTAGCAAAAGTTGAATATTTTAATCCAGCAGGAAGTGTTAAAGACAGAATAGGGTATTCAATGATTGTTGATGCGGAGGAAAAGGGCCTTATAGATAAAGATACAGTTATAATAGAGCCAACAAGTGGTAATACAGGAGTTGGACTTGCACTTGTATGTTCAGCAAGAGGATATAAATTAATTTTAACTATGCCTGAAACAATGAGTATTGAAAGAAGAAAGTTATTGAAAGCATATGGTGCGGATTTAGTTTTAACACCAGGACCTGATGGAATGAAAGGCGCAATAAAAAAAGCGGAAGAACTTGCAGTAGAACATAAAAATGCATTTATTCCTCAACAATTTAAGAATCCAGCTAATCCAGCTTATCATGAAAAGACTACAGCAGAAGAAATTTGGAAAGATACTGATGGTAATGTGGATGTATTTATTGCAGGAGTAGGTACTGGTGGTACACTTACTGGTGTAGCTAAAGTACTTAAAGAGAGAAATCCTAAAGTTAAAATAGTTGCAGTGGAACCAGCAGATTCACCTGTACTTGAAGGAGGAAAACCGGGACCTCATAAACTTCAAGGAATTGGAGCAGGATTTGTACCAGATGTTTTAAAAATAGATTTAGTAGATGAAATTTTTCCTGTAAAAAATGATGATGCCTTTGCAGTTACTAAGAAATTAGCTACAGTAGAAGGACTTTTAGTAGGTATTTCATCAGGGGCTGCTGTATATGCGGCTATAGAAATTGCAAAGAGACCAGAGTTTAAAGGAAAGAATATAGTTGTAATACTTCCAGATACAGGTCAAAGATATTTATCAACAACAGTTTTTGATTAAATTTAATTAAGAATAACATTTATGGCACAAATCATGATTTGTGCCATAAATGTTATATTAAATAAAGGGGAGTGAGCAAATGAATTATGATAAAAAATTAGTATACTTGGATTATGGTGCCTCTACTCCTATGAATAAAGAAGTTTTTAAGGAGATAGAGCCTTATTTTTATACTTTTTATGGAAATCCATCTTCAGTATCTTCATTTTCTGAAAAATCAAAAATGGCTATTTATAATTCAAGGGAAAGAATAGCTAAGGCTATAAATTGTCAAAGAAATGAAATTTATTTTACTAGTGGAGGTACGGAAAGTGACAACTGGGCAATAAAGGGCATTGCATTAAAAAATAGAGATAAGGGAAATCATATTATAACAACTAAAATAGAACATCCAGCAGTAATTAATACCTGCAAGTATTTAGAAGAGTTAGGTTTCAAAATTACATATCTTCCAGTTGACAAATATGGTATAGTAAATTTAGAATATATTAAAAATGCTATTACTGAAAATACTATTTTAGTGTCAATTATGTTTGCAAATAATGAAATTGGATCAATTCAACCAATTAGTGAAATTGGAAAGCTCTGCAGAGAAAAAGGTATAATTTTTCATACTGATGGAGTTCAAGCGGTTGGTCATATTCCTATAGATGTTGAAAAAATGAATATTGATATGCTTTCTATGTCGGCACATAAGTTTTATGGACCTAAGGGAATAGGTGTTCTATATATAAAACGAGGTGTTAAAATAGACGGTTTTATTCATGGTGGACACCAGGAAAGAGGTAGAAGAGCTGGTACAGAGAATACTCCAGGTATTGTTGGAATTGGAAAGGCAATTGAATTATGCACTTTAAATATGGAGAAAGAATCGGAGAGAATAAGTGCTTTGAGAAATAAATTACTTCAGGGCATTTTAGAAATTTCTGGAACTGAACTTAATGGATCTAGGGAAAATAAGAGACTACCAGGGAATCTTAATGTATGTTTTAATGGAATAGATGCTGAAATTTTGCTTATGTCACTTGATTTAAAGGGAATTTGTGCATCTGCAGGAAGCGCATGTTCAGCTGGATCCATAAGACCATCTCATGTGCTTTCAGCTATTGGTTTAAGTCCGGAAAAGTGCAAAAGTTCTCTACGATTTAGTATAGGAGAAGAAACCTCAGAAGAAGACATAGATTATACCATTAGTACACTAAAAGAAATAATTGGCAGTATTAGGACTACTTAAAAAAGAGGTGTATTTATGAATAATAGAGTTGTAGTTGGTATGAGCGGAGGAGTAGATAGCTCAGTAACTGCATATCTTTTAAAGGAACAGGGATATGAAGTAATTGGAGTAACAATGCAGGTGTGGCCTGAAGATAAAGAATATGAGGAAAGAGAAGGGGGATGCTGTTCCCTTTCTTCTGTTGAAGATGCTAGAAGGGTTTCCGATAAACTGGGTATACCATTCTATGTTATGAATTTTAGAGATATATTTGACGAAAAGGTTATTCAACCTTTTGTTCATGAATATTTAGAAGGTAGAACACCTAACCCTTGTATAGCCTGCAATAAATTCATAAAGTTTGATGCTTTCTTAAAAAAAGCAAATGCACTTGGCGCTGACTATATAGCTACAGGACATTATGCTAAGATATATAATGATAAAGGAAGATTTTTGATAAAGAATTCAGAAGACGATAAAAAAGATCAGACTTATGTACTATACAATATGACACAGTATCAACTTGAACACACATTAATGCCTTGTGGGGATTATAGTAAGAATAGAATAAGAGAAATAGCTAAGGAAATAGGTTTAAGTGTACACAATAAAAAAGATAGTGAAGAAATCTGTTTTATCCCAGATAATGATCATGGTGCATATATAAAAAGACAAAACCCAGAGGTAGTTAAAGAAGGTAATTTTGTAGATGATAATGGAAATATTTTGGGAAAACATAAGGGCATAGTATATTATACTATAGGACAGAGAAAAGGCCTTGGGATTGCATTAGGTAAACCTGTGTTTGTAAAAGACATAAATGTAGTAAAAAATCAGGTCGTTCTAGGTAGTGAGGAAGATATATTTAAAACACAACTTATTGCAGATAATGTTAATTTTATTCCATTTGATAAGTTAAATAACCCAATGAAGGTTAAAGCAAAAATAAGATATGCATCTCAGCCTACAGAAGCTACCATATATCCTAATGATAATTCTAAAGTAAAGGTAGTTTTTAAAAATGGAGTAAGAGCTATAACTAAAGGTCAATCTGTAGTTTTCTATGATGATGACTTACTTTTAGGTGGGGGAATTATAGAGAAAATTTTGTAGCTATATAGTGATTATTAGAGAATTGATATTTCTTGCCTTTTAATATTACCCATGCTATAATGTACATGTATTCCAGAGATTTAATATCATGAAACGGGCATTCTCCTTTTTTATTCGGAAGTGTAATTTATGAGTAGTTAGATCCCTAATTTTAAAAAAGGAGGTATGTTTAAATGGCTGATAAGACAATTGTATGTAAAGACTGTAGTAAAGATTTTGTTTTCACTGAAGGTGAACAAGAATTCTACAAAGAAAAAGGTTTTGAAAATGATCCTGTTAGATGTCCTGAATGCAGAAAAGCAAGAAAGACTCAAAACAACAGAGGTTTCAGAAGATAATTAAGAAATTGTTTTCTATATAGCTGCTGATTTATCAGCAGCTATTTTATGTTTATTTTCTAAAGCTATAATGATATTCAGGAGTTTTATCAGTAATTGGTTTTATTGCATATCCATTACTTCTATAGTAATTTACAATTTGAGGTAATGCTTTTATAGTATTAGTATTATTGGAATTGCAATGCATAAGAAGTATTATTTGATCATTTCTATGTTTATATTTTTTTGAGTTATTTACCAATTTATCTACGGATAGATGAGGATTCACTCCATCTTCTATACTGGCATTCCAATCATAAACTTTTAAATTGTTTTTATGAAGTTTTTCAAGCATTTCACTATCAAGGTGTTTAGAACTTCCACCTGGAAATCTTATCAGATTTGTATTTAAACCTGTAATTTCTTTTACTTTTTTTTGGTCATCAAGCATTTCTTTGACGAATATATCGTCACTTTTATATATTTTTTTGAAGTTATGAGAAAAGGTGTGGAGTCCAATACTATGACCTTCTTTATATATTCTCTTTAGTAAATCTTCCCTTCCACATATTTCTTTACCAACTACAAAAAAGGTAGCTTTTACATTGCATTGTTTTAATACATCTAACAAATCGTTAGTTATTATAGTAGGTCCATCATCAAAAGTAAGGTATAGGACTTTTTTTCCAGTAGTTGTTTCTTCCGGAGAAGAATTTAATGCTGCCATAATATTGCTTCCTAAAATAAACTGTACTAAAATAATGCAGTTAAAGAAAATAAACATAAATTAATTATATATTTTTTAATGGTATACATTATCTCATCTTCCTTTTATTAAAATTTTAGCTAAATTTTAAATTTACATCCATATTTAATCTAAGAATTACTATAATATTATTTAATATGTATTAAGTAAAACATAATATTTTTTATCTCACTAACCTAAATATCAAGATACATGTTATTTATCTATTGTGTAAGAATTTACATTATAACTTTAGTATTACCTTAAAATATAATAAAAAATACTATATTAAATTTTCACAATTTAGTAAAATTTAATATTAAAATTTTTAAAAACTAATATACATATAATAGAGGATTAATTAATTTAGATTATTTTGTTTTTTATTTGAATTTACGAAGGAGGACAGTGGAAAATACTAGAAGGGAGAAAATAAACTCTTATGATGAATAAAAAAGTACTGGTACATGTCCTTAACGTATCTTTGCCCATAATAGTTGAAATGACTATTTATACTTTTATGATGATATTAGATACAATGATGATAGGCAATTATGGAGGGAATAAAGCGTTAAGTGCAGTTGGAATAAGTACAGAAATCATTTCTAGTTGCGTAAATATATTTATAGGAGTAGGGATGGCTATACCTATTACTGCTTTAGTTGCCCAAAGTGTTGGAGCTAATAATAAAAAGCAGGCAGAGGAATTTGCTTCAGCAGGTTTCTTAATTGGCTTTTTAATTTCAATCTTTATTTTTTTTATAATGTTTATCTTTAGTAAAAATATTCTATTTATAGCAGGAGCAAAAGGTACAGTGTTAATAATTGGAAATATATTTACTAAAGCAATTCTAATATCGGCTGTTTTTAACATGTTAACAATATTAATGAATTCAATACTAAGGGGATATGGGAATACATATACACCACTTATAATATGCATAATTATAGCTACCATCAAAATTACTTTAGATTGGGTACTAATATTCGGACATGCCTCTCAAAGCTATGGCATTATGGGAGCAAGTTATGCATCAGTAATTTCTCAATTTGTAGGATTGGTTATATGTGTATATTATATTTTATATGTATCCAAGATAAAAATAAAATTTAAATACATGTTATTTCTTAGAAAAAATATTTTAAAAGAAATTTTTAAAATATTTATACCTTCTTTTATGGATGAGGCTGCCTTTAACATAAGCAGGTTAATTTGTACGTTTATAATAATGAATATTGGAAGTATATCTTTTGCATCCAATCAAATAGCTAATACAATAGAATCAATATCAATTATGCCAGGCATAGGTTTTGGCATGGCAGCTACTACTCTCGTTGGTATGAAAGTAGGAGAGAAAAATTATAGAAAGGCAAAGGAATATGCTTATGGTTGTGTATTTTGGTCTGTATTAATAATGAGTATATTTTCTGTGATTTTTTTTCTGGGTTCAAATTATCTTGTAGATTTATTTGTAGGAGATTCTGAGAAAGAAGTAATGAGAATAGCTGGAATTTGTCTATTTATAGGTGGATTTGAACAACCTTTCATAGCACTTTCCTATGGCTTTGCAGGAGCTATAGAAGGCTTTAAAGATGCGAAAACACCTTTCTTCATTTCTTTTGTATCCGGCTGGCTAATAAGAATTCCACTGATAGTATATTTTATGTATTTTAAAAAAAGTTCAATAGTAACTGTGTGGTGGATAACTTTAATACAATGGAGTTTTGATGGTACAATAATGTTTATTTGTTTTAGAAAAAAATTAAGAAAATATTTATTTCCCTATTATTAAAATAAAATTAACATCAGTGCCAAACTCTTCTTAAGTAAGACGTGGTTATGTGTGGTATAATATATTAAGGCACATTCAAATAACTAACTAGTCAGTATGCTAGTCTATTTTGAATCCCACCGCGTCAACAGAACCCTCAGATAGCTCACTATCTCAAGAACATATTTCCTTGTAGGCTTCAAAATATACGTCGCATCTTTGACTTACTATTTATTTTCATATGCCTAAAAATGTAACTTAGGAGAAATAATTTATGGAAGAAAGTATTTTAATTGTAGAGGATGAAGAGAGAATGAGAAAACTCATTGATGCTTATTTAAAAAAAGAAGGATATAAAACCTTTGAGGCAAAAGATGGGGTAGAGGCAGTGAAAATTTTTGATTCCAATAAGGTAACTCTCATAATATTAGATATAATGATGCCTGTAATGGACGGGTTTAATGTGTGTAAATACATAAGAAAGAATTCAAATGTGCCAATAATAATGTTGACGGCTAAATCTGAAGAAGAAGATAAACTTTTAGGCTATGAATTTGGAGCTGATGATTATATTACAAAGCCATTTAGCCCTAAAGTATTAGTGGCAAAAGTAAAGGCACTTTTGAAACGATATTATCCTGATGCTAGTTTAAATAATACAAGCATGAATTTTGATGGAGTAAATATTAATGAATTAAGTCATGAGGTAACAATTAATGGTACTGAAATATATTTGTCACCAAAGGAATATGACCTATTACTATACTTTATTAAAAATAAGGGAATAGTGCTTAGCAGAAATAAAATTTTAGATAGTGTATGGGGCATGGATTATTATGGTGATCTTAGAACCGTGGATACACATATAAAAAGATTAAGAGAAAAACTTATAGATAAAGCATATTTGATAGCTACAGTAAGGGGCAGTGGTTATAAACTTGAGGTGAAAAAATGATTATAAAGAAAGGTATAACTGCTAAATTGTTTTTTATAACCCTTGCATTTTTTGCACTTTTTATAAGTAGCCTTCTTATTTTTCAATCTCTATTTTTTCAGAAATTTTATATAAATAGAAAGATGACTACACTGGAAAACAATGTAGAAAAATTTAAAGAAACTTATAATAAAACAATTACAAATGAAGATATCCTAAGTTTAGTTAGAAACTTTGAAGATTCTAATAATAGTAAAGTAGCAGTACTTGATAAGTATGGGTATTTGAATTTCGTATCTGATTCTGATGAAAAACAAGTGGAATCAGCCAGTGTAAGGGTTATAAAAGAAGTAATTGATAACTGGAGATCAAACCCAGGAGCTTTTGCAGATATGAAGCGAAGCGGTATAAGTAAAACTTATATATTTGATAATAAAGTATATAATGTAAAGAATATAGTTTGTGTATTTCCCAACAATGAAAAGGGCGAGGTTATATTTGCAGTTTCTTCACTTCAACCAGTTAATGAGGCTTCAACAGTTATTAAACAATTTTATGTATATATATATATAACAGCACTTATATTTATAATAATATTATCGCTTATATATTCAAATATGATTTCAAAGCCTCTAATACAGCTAAATAAGACTGCATCTAAGATGGTAAATTTAAATTTTTCTGAGAAATATATTGTTAAGAGTAATGATGAGATTGGAAATCTTGGAAATACACTAAATTTTCTAGCAGAAAATTTAAATAATACTATGAATTCCTTAAGGGAAGCAAATGAAAAATTAAAAAGTGATATAGAAAAAGAAAGAAAATTAGAAAAAATGCGTAAAGAATTTGTAGGAGGCGTATCTCATGAATTGAAGACACCTATTAGCCTTATAGAAGGATACGCTGAGGGAATTAAAGATAATGTATTTCAAGAGGATAAAAATTACTACATAGATGTTATTATAGATGAGGCAAAAAAGATGGGGGCTCTTGTATCTGATATGTTGGATTTATCCCAACTAGAAAGCGGAAACTTTAAGTTAAAGCGTAAAAATTTTTATATTGATAAGCTTATAAATAGTACTATTAAAAAATATTATACTATGTTTAATGAAGGGGAAATAGATGTAGATTTAAGTATAAATAATAATGTTTTAACCTATGGTGATCCAATAAGGATAGAACAGGTGCTAACAAACTTTATTACTAATGCTATTAGACATACTGATAAAAAAGGTAAAATAACTATAGACACGAGACAAGTTGAAAATAGGGTATACGTATATGTAAAAAATTCGGGAAATAATATTGAGAAAGAAGAATTGTCAAGAATATGGGATAAATTCTATAAGGTTGATAAGTCGAGAAATAGAAGTATTGGAGGAACTGGCTTAGGTCTTGCAATAACAAAGAATATTCTTATACTACATAACAGTGACTTTGGAGTAGAGAATTTTCAAGGAGGAGTAGCATTCTATTTTTCCTTATATAAGGTATATTGAAATTAGTGTATTTTGAAACATACTATGCTGCCAGAATCAGATGATATCAAACACTATCAATTGTTAAAGTGTATTTTGAGATAGCTTATCCATTAAAGTATTATAGTATAGATATAGATGAAAAAGTTAAAGGCTTACCTAAAATAATTTATATTATTTTAGGTAAGCCTTATCAATATGTTAATGAATTATTCAGTTAGTTTTAATGTAAGAGATTTAGTAGAACCATTTCTATAAACTTCAATACTTATTTCATCTCCAGCTTTATGTGAAGATTTTATACTATTTAACTCATCTGTAGTTTTTACAGATTTACCATCAAATTTGGTAATTATATCATTTGCCTCAAGACCAGCTTTTTGTGCTGAACTATTTGGATTCACTTGTATAACACCTACTCCAACTGGTACATAGTATTGCTTAGCATCATCACTAGACACGTCACGGCAAGTAATTCCAAGCAATAGCAAAGGCTTTGAAAGTGAACTTATTTTTGGCTTTATAAGATCTATAGGAATTGAGAATCCCATTCCTTCAACTCCATTACCACCTAATTTTGCACTATTTATACCTATTACCTGTCCTTGAGAATTAACTAATGGACCACCGCTGTTACCAGGGTTTATAGCTGCATCAGTTTGAATAAGGGTTTGAGTTTTAGAATTTTCAACTTGAACTTCTCTATTTAAAGCACTTACAATTCCAGAGGTAACAGAGCCTAAAAATTCCTTTCCAAGAGGATTACCGATAGCTACAACCTGATCTCCAACTTGTAAATCTTTTGAATTACCTAGCTCTGCAACTCCAGGCATTGTAGTTTTTTCAGTTACTTTTATAACAGCCAAATCCATAGAGGAATCATAATTTACAACTTTAGCTGCCACTTCTTTTTTGTTACTAAGAATTACAGTTATCTTTTGTGCTCCACTTATTACATGATAGTTTGTCAATATATATCCGTCTGAATTAAATATTATACCAGAACCCATTCCATCTTCTTCTTGAGATTGCCCTAAAAAATCACTATTAACAGAACTCTTAGTAGAAACTCCAACAACAGCTGGACTAACTTTTTTAGCAATATCAGCTACTGTAAGACCACTGCTACTTGCAACAATTGGAGAAGCTTTATAGCTGCTATTGCTATTTGAGGCTTGCTGCGTCAAGTTTTCATATAAAGGACTGGATTTAAAGAAACTTGTCTTTGGAATAAGATATAAAGAAGCAGCTCCAGAAACAGCTCCTCCAAGCACACTACAAATTAGACCTACAGCTATATAAGAAACTATTTTCTTGTCTTTGCCTCTCTTATGCTTTCCATTTAGGGTTTCAACCTTATAGTCAGTATCCTTAAAATTATTATTGGAATAATCTTTATTTGAACTATCATAATTCCTGTCATTTGATACATTGTAAGCTGAATAGTTTGAAGTTGGTAATTCGCTGGTTGAATCTATATTATTTTTATTTTCATTATTTGAATTTTTATCATAATCACTCATTTGTAATCCTCCTAAATCATATCTAATTTCTATACTTATATAATAAATGTACACTGTGACAATTTTATGACAGCTTTGTTAAATGCCTATGACAATTATATATAGGGCATCTTCAAAAAGATAACTAGTTAGTAGCATGACACGTTCATGGATAATTCACCTAAACCTAGTTGAGTAAGATTCATTGATATCATACTGCATTTGCAGAACCTTCTTATAGAGTATGATAAATAAAATTTACATACCCATGTATTTATTATTAATTAAATATTATAATATAAATAATGTGATTTATCCGATAATAGCGATACGTTTATGGATAACTCATCTAAACTTATGTTGAAGTAAAAACTCCAACTAAGTAAGATTCATTGATAAAGGAGTGTTATGTTTTGGAACATAAATGGAGTTTAAAAGAATTATATAGTTCTTTTTCATCAGAGGAATTTAAGAATGATTTAATTAAATGTGATGAATTTATAGATAAAATTAAAAAAATGTCTGAGAAACTTACAAATGATAAAAGTAATTTGGTAAAAATATTAGAAGAATATATAAATATTAGTAATGATTTTTCACATTTATCCTTTAAACTAATGGCATTTTGTCAGCTTACTTTAAGTGTTGATACTAAAAATGTAGATGCTTTGAGGTATCTAGAACTGCTTGAAGAAAAGCTTACAGCATTAGCTCAGCCAAGTACAAAGTTTACAAAATGGATTGGAAGTTTACAAAATCTAGATGAAATAATTAAAGCTTCAGAAACCTTAAAAGAACATGCTTTCTACTTAAGAGAAGAAGTAAAAAAGAATAAATACATTCTAGGTGAAAATGAGGAAATAATCATTTCAAAAATGAAGAACACTGGTTCTAGTGCTTGGAGTAAACTTCAAGATTTAACAACTTCAAATCTTTTAGTTGATATTGATATTAAAGGTAAGAAAGAGAAGCTTCCTCTAACAGTTATTAGAAATATGGCTTATGATGATGATAAAGATTTGAGAAAATTAGCTTATGAAGCGGAATTAAAATCCTATAAGAAAATAGAAGATGTATCGGCAGCGTGTCTTAATGGAATTAAAGGTGAGGTTATAACTGTTGCAAAGTTAAGGGGATATAAGTCACCTTTAGAAGAAAGTCTCATTAATTCAAGAATGGATAGAGAGTCATTAGATGCAATGTTCAATGCAATAAAGGAATATTTGCCAGTGTTTAAGAAATATTTTAGAAAAAAGGCTGAAACATTAGGCTATAAAAATGGTCTTCCTTTTTATGAACTATTTGCGCCAATAGGTAAAAATAGTAAACAATATACCTATGAAGATGCAAAAGAATTTATTGGCTATAATTTTAAAACTTTTAGCGACAAACTTAGCAACTATGCATTAAATGCTTTTGATAAAAATTGGATAGATGCAGAACCAAGAGAGGGAAAAGTTGGAGGAGCCTTCTGCGAGAATTTACATGTTATTGGTGAAAGTAGAATAATGAGTAATTTTAGTGGAAATTTTGGTGACGTAGTAACTCTTGCGCATGAACTAGGTCATGGATATCATGGATCCTGTTTATTGAATGAATCTGCAATTAATAGTGAGTATCCAATGCCTATTGCTGAAACAGCATCAACTTTTTGTGAAACAATTATAAAAAAAGCCGCAGTAAAAAATGTAGCAAAAGAAGAGGCACTTTTGATATTAGAAACGGAAATAAGTGATTGTGCACAGGTGATTGTAGATATATATAGTAGATTTTTATTTGAACAGGAGCTATTTGAAAGAAGAGAAAAGAGTTCATTGTCTTCTAAGGAATTGCAGGAAATAATGATAGAGTCTCAAAAAAAATCTTATGGAGAAGGTCTTGATCTAAATTATTTGCATCCATATATGTGGGTATGTAAACCTCATTATTATTCTGCTGGATTTAATTTTTATAATTATCCTTATGCTTTTGGGCTTTTGTTTTCCAAGGGGTTGTATTCAAAATACTTAGACGATAAGGAAAAATTTGTTGCAGAATATGATACATTACTTAGTGTAACAGGAAAAAATCAAATTTCAGATATAACTAAGCTTATGAATATCGATATTCATTCTATGGATTTCTGGAGGAGTTCTTTGGAACTTATAAGAGAAGATATAGATAAATTTATTAAATTGTTATGAAGTTTAAAAATTATATTAGTAAGCAAATGTAAATTATTATTACAAGTGAAAATTATATGTATAGTATGTCTATTTAGATACAATTAAATATGATATAATTTATTACATGAGGTGAAGGATATTGGATTTTTTAAAACAAATGTTTAAGAAGGATTTAATTAAAAGTTTATTGTTTTTAATATGTATAGGTATATTTTTATATCTTATAAAAAGTATACTCAATCTTGTTTTATTAACATTTTTATTTGCTTATTTAATTAATAGTTTAGAAAATCTCGTAGTAAATAATTTAAAAAAATATATTCCTGTAAAAAAAGGAATAGTTACAATAGTACTTTATATAGTTATATTTGCATTAATAATAGTTGTTTTATATAAATATGTACCCTTAATAATATTTCAAAGTATAAGTATTATTAAACAGGCAGAGGAATTTTATATAGAAACTACTAAAAACAATATGCCAGACGGTTTAAGTAAGCTCTTGATTCCTATGATAGCTAAAATTGATATACGAAATTACACTCAATCGGGAATTGATATGGCATTACGTGTAGCCACTAATGTGGGAAAATGGAGTGGATATGCATTTATTTCACTTATGTTAAGCTTATTCTTTATTTTAGAAAAAGAAAGGGTTATAAGCTTTGTAAAGAAATTTGAAGATAGTAAGGTTTCTGGAGTTTACAAATATTGTGCACATTTTGGAAATAATTTCTTAAATTCTTTTGGTAAAGTAATAACAGCTCAAGTAGTAATAGCTACGGTAAATACAATTATATCTGTTATTTTACTTAGTATTATGGGATTTCCTAAATTATTAGCACTAGGATTTATGATTTTTCTTTTAAGTTTAATACCAGTAGCAGGAGTAATAATATCACTTATACCATTATGTTTAATTGCCTTTAAGATAGGTGGAATGGTAAAGATAGTATATATATTAATAATGGTAGCTATAATACATTTAGTTGAAAGCTACATATTAAATCCTAAACTTATGTCTGAAAAAACTAAATTACCTATATTTTTTACTTTTGTAATACTTATTGTATCGGAACATTTTATGGGAATATGGGGTTTACTTCTTGGTATACCGCTGTTTATGTTTATAATTGAAATATTAGGAGTTAAAGTCAATGAAGATTCTAAATCGTAGATTTTAAATAAATTTTTTAATAAGTAATTCCCTTTGAGATATCTATGAAGAAAATATTTAAAATAAAGGCACTAATCAATTATTGTATACAATAATTGATTAGTGCCTTTATTAATATGAATATATATTTAGTTTATGTAAAATAATAAGAATGAATATTAGTTATAAAACAAAAATATTCTCGAGAAATTGCTATAGAGAGATATATACTTTAAATGAAGAGAGGTGATAATAAATGATAATTATATATCATGATGTAGGAGGAACACATTCTACAGCTATTGCAGCTAATTTACATATTAATAGGTTACCTATGGATAGATTACCTAGTAAAGAGGAACTACTTAATTTACCTACTTTTGACAAAATAGAAAAAAGTGATTTAGGACATTTGATGTATATAGGTCAAGATGAATTTGAAGCAAAGGTATATACCTTAGGTAGAAAATATAAACCTAATTTAGTTATACCAGCAATAGAGGATATGTATTCAGTTTTGAAGGGTAACAGAGAAGAACTTTATGTTATAGATACTCATCCAACAGTAAATCTCCTTATGAAAATTGGTGGTTTTACATCCAGAGGATTAAAATGGGTAAGCTTTGGAAGGCCTATTGTGACTTATGGTAGTATCAAAGCTTATAAGGATATAGTAAATATTGTTAAAGGGGTAAAGGATAATTTAAAAAATAGAAAATAATATTAATTAAAAGTAAATAAGCTATTTATAATTATTTATAATGTATAAAACAATGCCTAAGAAATAAGTTATTATGTAGCATAACTTTTATTATTATATGAATTTAATACTAAGAAAGTGTATTCACTAATAACCATAGGCATTATTTTAATATTTATTTAGACTTAGCCACCAAGGGTAACATCTTGTTTATTATACCAATCTAATGCATTATTAAATTGGCTCTTTGAAAAATCAGGCCACATATCATCAATAACATAAAAATCAGAATAAACACTTTGAACAGGCAAAAATCCGCTTAATCTTCTTCTACCACCCCACCTTATTAATAGGTCCACTCTACTTATATCATGGGATTTAAGGTTTTTATAAATACTGTTTCTAGAATTTCCTTGTGCTTCTTTTAGATTCATAAGATCCCATTCCCAACCATAATTAACTAAAAAATTTATTTTCATACCACCTTTACCAATGTTGGTTCTTTTAGTAAATGGGAGTAACTCTTTTGGAAACATAGGTGAATCATAATTTCCAACTACTAATAAAGAAGCATTTTCTTTTGACAACATCTCCACTGCTTTTATACATGCTGCGGTGAAGGCTTCCTTTTGAATGGCTGGCCTTTTAGTATTATCTACAGTGAAACCATAAAAGGTAAGTTCTTTTATACCGGCCTCTTCACAGCATTTGAATAATTTCAATCCTGGAAGCAGTCCATTTACATATCCCATTTCTTTTGTTAATTCATGTTCTACGGCCCATCTTCTATTTCCGTCTGGAATAACACCAATATGATTTGGAATTCTCATAATAATCAGCTCCTTATTTCTTATACATATTATATATATTGTAAAAATAAATCTATAAAAGTATTAAAGATACTATGTAGGAATTTATTTATAATAAAATACAATTTATAGTATTGCCAAATACCAAGTTTTTATATGCTAAGAATCTAATTACTAAATCTTATCGTTCAATTTTTAAACCAACCTTTACCAACTATTATTCTAGATATTCTTCTTTTATTTAATATATGATTGTATAATTCATTTTTTATAGAAATATTAGATGTTTTGTTATATAGGTTATTAATTAGAGTTTCTATTATATTATCGCCATGTATCATTTATATCACCTGTATGTTAAAATTTGTTTATAAGAGTATAATGCCTTATTAACTTCATATTTATTCTATACTGGAAATTTTATGTTTGCAAATTCAATGTACTCTTAGCTAACGTATTTGCAAACGTAAAATGCAATATTTAATAACATATGTTAGCATTTAATAAGAAATGCAAAATTCTTATGTTATATAAAACCATTGATTTTAAAGGCTTTATAGCATATAATAATAAATAATAGAATAGCTAAGACAGTTCGTAACCATCCTGTCTATAAATAAAACTAGGGAATAGCCATGTAATTATGGTGTTTTTAGATTGCGTTTATGGAGACAGAAATGTCTCCTTTTTTATTTGCAATTAATTAATTTGAGGTGAAGTATGAAAAAAATAGGAATAACTACCACAGTACCAATTGAAGTACTAATTGCAGCAGGATATGAAGTTATAGATTTAAATAATATTTTTATTACAGATGGTGATTATAGTAAATATATAGATAATGCAGAAAGGGATGGCTTTCCTAAAAGCTCTTGTGCGTTTAAAAAGGGTGTTTATGGAGTAGCAATCAAAGAGGACTTTAAAGAGATAATAGGGGTTACAGAAGGAGATTGTTCCAATACTAAGGCATTAGAAGAAGTACTTAGGATGAAGGGGATTAAAGTATATCCTTTTTCATATCCTCAGACTCATAAGATTGAAGATATAAAGACTTCATTAGATAATTTTATGAGAACTTTTGATGTATCCTTTGAAGAGGTGGAAAAAGTAAGAATTAGATTAAACAAAATAAGAAAGCTTATAAAAAGATTAGATGAGCTAACTTATATAGATAATAAAGCAACAGCTCTTGAAAATCATATATATCAAGTAAGTGCCTCAGATTTTAATGGTAATTATGAAGAATTTGAAAGTGATCTAATAAATAAAATAGATGAGATTAAAAAGAGAAAACCTAAAATAAAAAAGCTTAGACTTGGATATATAGGAACACCACCAATGACCTTAGATTTATATAAATATGTGGAAAATTTTAATGCACAGTTTGTATATAATGAAGTCCAACGAGAATTTGCTTTTCCAAGAGCTATAAATTGTAAGAATATATATGAGCAGTATTATGATTATACATATCCCTATGATATTAATTTTAGACTTAAGGAAATAAATAAACAGATAGATGAGAGAAAGATAGATGCTATTATACATTATACACAAGCCTTTTGTTACAGACAAATAGAACATATAGTTATAAAGAATTGTATTAGGATTCCTGTGCTTAACATTGAAGGTGACAAATTAAATTCTTTAGATGCAAGAACAAAATTGAGGATAGAAGCGTTTTTAGATATGATTATCGATTTAAAGGAGATGAGTTAGTGAAAAAGCTTGGTATAGATCTTGGCAGTAGACAGGTTAAACTTATAATGATGGATGAAGATAGAATAATAGAAAAATTTATGATAAGTACAATGTCTTTCTATAAAAATTACTGTTCTTATGATGGAAAGTTAATGGTAAGTTTAGATAAACTCAATATTGGATCAGTAGATACAGCGGTATCCACCGGTTATGGTAGAAATAACACCGATATTAAACTTTTTACACCTATAAGTGAAATAAAAGCTCATGCTTATGGTGCAATATATAATACGGGTTTAAAGAACTTTATACTTTTAGATGTTGGGGGACAAGATGTAAAGATTATAAAAATTGAAAAGAGTATTATAACGGATTTAGAACTTAATGAAAAATGTGCCGCATCCTGTGGTAGGTATTTAGAAAATATGGCCAATGTTTTAGAGGTATCAATAGATGATATGTTTAATTATTATGAAAATCCTGTAGAACTTAATTCAACTTGTGCAGTATTTTCGGAATCTGAATTAATAGGTGAAATTGCTAAGGGTATATCTTTAGAACGATTGTGTGCAGGAGTGAATTATTCATTGTATAAGAGACTTAAGCCACTTTTAACAAAATTTACTGGAGAAACTCTTGTAATATCAGGAGGCGTTGCTAAAAATAATGCATTGAAAATTTATCTTAAAGATGATTATGAAAAAATTATAACTTTAAAAGATGCTCAATATAATGGAGCTATAGGATGTTGCTACTATGGAGAAAAAGTTTTAAAACATACCCAAAATTTAAATTTAACAAATATACAATAGTAATGGAGGATTATTAATGAATAACAATTCAGTAATAAAAAAAATAACTATATCAGGATTGATAATAGCAATATATGTAGTAGTTATGTATTTTACACAATGGTTTGCCTTTGGACAGTATCAAATAAGAATAGCAACAGCATTGTATGCATTGCCAGCTATATTTCCATTTTTAATAATACCTATGGGAATCAGTAATCTGTTAAGTAATACCATAATGGGAGGTCTTGGACCATTTGATATGATTGGAGGAACGTTAGTAGGGATTATCGCTTCTGCACTTGTATACTTGATAAAAAGGTTAAAATGTAATGATTGGTTCATGGTTATTCCCATAATATTTGTGCCTGGACTTTTAGTACCTATTTGGCTTTCATATCTTATACATGTGCCATATACAGTACTTGCTTTAAGTTTATGTATTGGACAAATATTGCCGGCAATTGTAGGCGTATTATTGGTGAAGCAATTGAGAAGGACCATTAAATAATATATTATATTAACGAAGACTGCTAAGGCAGTTTTTTTATTAGAATCATTTCTGCGTTAAGTTTATAAAGATTTACTCTATAGCCCAAATAGATTAAAAGAATTTCTATTATTAAAATAAATATAAGAGTTATAAGTAATTTAGTAAATTTAGACATAAACATCACCACCTTGTATAGTTTATGATGTATAATATAATAAAATTAATCTTTAAGATAATATAATTATTATAAAATTTATTGATGACATTAATGTAATATTAAGGTATAATATACTATATCATCTAAGAAGTGATAATAGAGGTGAGGATATGCTAAATGATGATAAGTTTGCGTTAACTTTATTGGTTCAGAATTCTAATACTATATTCTGTTATTTTAATATTTCTCCAGTAATAATAAAAATCTTTCAAGATAGATATGGTGAAGATTTTTGGAAAAACTCTAAACCTGTTTTGAAAGTATATAATACAACTAGTAGTGATTTACGAGAAATAAAAACAGTATATTTAGATGCTCTTGCAGATAATTGGTTTATAACCCTAGATGAAAGTGGTATAGATGTATTTGTAAAATTGGGTAGAATACTACCTAACAATGAATTTGTTCCGATTTTCATATCCAATACCGTAACTACACCAAGGAATAATCAATCTAATAATTCTAATACTTATTATATTGATATTTCTGAAAATTTTAAAACTAAAGAGGAAAATAAAAAACTTTCAAATAGAGAAATAACAAATACAAATGATAGTAAAGAACAAAAAACCTTATCCATTTATGGATG